>DATDOQ010000326.1:0-3361 GCA_035293205.1 Bacteroidia bacterium | reverse complement strand
TCCCCTGAATTCAGCCCGGTGAATGATACGGATGGCAGCGAATTAACTGTAATTGTTTCGGGCAATGATATTCCCGGGCAACCGCTGCCATCATCCACCGCGACCGAATAGGAATCCGTGGTGCTGACCCAGATCGCCTGGCTTGTCAATCCATTCGACCAGAGATAGCTGTTTCCTGCTGATGCGATGAGTTCCACGCTGTCGCCTGCGCAGAATGTTGCAGGTCCGTTCACAGTGATCGCAGGAGTTGAGCCGGCGTTGACCGTTACGGTAACTGTTCCCGGAAGACTTGTGCAGCCGTTCACTGAAATGGTTACGGAATATGTTCCGGACTCTGCGGGGGTAACAAAGGAAATTGATGGATTTTGCAGCGCGGATGAAAAATTGTTCGGTCCGCTCCATGCGTAGGTTGCCCCTGCCACAGGATCGGTCGTTAAATTCAAAGTTGTGCCCGCACACAACGGACTGTTGGAAGATGCTACGGGCGCTGCCGGCGGCGGATCAACAATTACGGTGGTTGTCGCATCGGCGCTTGAACAACCATTGACCATAACAGAAACAGAATAAGTGCCCACTTCGGCATTAGTGACATTTGGTATGGATGGATTTTGATCGGTGGAAGTAAATCCGTTCGGGCCGGTCCAGCTATACGTCGCGCCGGCAACTGTTCCGGCGGAAAGATTGAGCGAATTGCCTGTACACACGGGGCTGTTACTTGCGGCGGTTGGTGGTGAAGGGGCGGCATCTACGGTTACTGTAACTGTTTGTGTGCCTGAGCAACCACTGGATGTTCCGGTAACGGTATAGGTACTGGTAATGGTTGGGCTCGCAGTAACAGTTGCACCAGATGAAGAGCTCAGGTCTGAAGAAGGCGTCCATGCATACGTTGTCGCCCCAGAAGCTGTCAGCGTTTGAGAACTGCCGGAACAAATTGTTGCGGATGCGGGCGTTATGTTTACGACCGGCAAAGGATTGACAGTAACCGCAAGTGTGCTGGGAGCGCTTGTGCCACAGGCGTTGTTTGAGGTTACGGAAATGGTGCCGGAAGAACTGCCGAATGTCACAGAAACCGATGTGGTATTCTGCCCGGTGAAGGTTGCGCCTGCGGGAACTGTCCACGTGTATCCCGTTGCGTTCGCAGCTGCAGATACGGAATACGTTTGGTTAGAACCGGAACAAACGGAAGCCGCACCGGCAATAGCTGACGGATTTCCCGGCGCCGGGGTACAGGTAACTACGTTAACTGTATAATCCTCCACCTCTCCAGTTCCGAAAGCTCCGCATGGCCCCATTGTACCGGTGCAGTTTGATCCTGACCGGATACGCATGCGTTTATAGCCGGCCGTGGTACCGTTTGGCGGTGTGACCGAGATTGGCAACGGATTGCCGCCTGTCCATGATCCGCTTAGGAAGACATTCTCACCAACGTCGGTAAATAAAAAGTTGTTATTCCAGTCAACCCAAATGCCGACTGTCGCGCATACATAACCACCCTGGTTCGAGCTGATCGTTCCATTGTAGGTTGTATTAACAGCCATTGTTACGATAAAGGAAGTGACATCCACATAATTGCCGGTCTCGCAGCCTGAATTCCGGTTAATACCCCCAAGCGGACTTGGAAGCGCAACATTTGAAATATGATTATCGCATGCGCTCCCATTGGCAGGACAATAGCTTTGCGCAATTAAGCTGCCGGAGAAATTCAACAAAATTAAAAGCAGACCGGTTAAAGCAGCTTTTTCTTTCAGCGCATGTGAAAGCAAAATGTTTCTGGAATTCATGATTGGTTGGGGTATTTTATGATTTTTATTTTTAAAAATTTGCCCGGTATTTATCGCTCGAAATTCTTTTCCGTGATACTTCGTTATGGTCCCGTAAATGTACGGATGAAAATGACTTTTGATCCGAAAAAAAGCGCCACTTTTCCAATTCTTCGCAGCAATCTTGCAATCTTCAATCTTTTAATTTCAATCTTTTAATTTTTTAATTTGCAATTTCATAATTTAATTAATTAATGCATCAAGCGCAATCCACGCCAATAATCCCATTCCTGTTTCCAAAGCATTTTCATCAATATCAAACACCGGAGTATGCACACCGGCCGTGAACTTTCCATCCGGTGAGGCAGTGCCCAGGCGGTAAAAACATGCCGGGATCTTTTGGGAATAAAAAGCGAAATCTTCGGCGGTCATGCGTTGCGGAAGATCAACTACATTTTCTTTACCGAGGTAATCTTCGGCTGCAGACCGCGCGTTATTTGTTACAGTCACATCATTCACCAAAAAAGGATAACCTGTTTCAATACGGAATTCGCAGGTTCCGCCCATATCCTTTGCCATTGCTTCGGCAGTTTTTTTCATGAACTCGTGCGCTTTCGCGCGCCACTCTTCGTTCATCGTCCGGAAAGTTCCCTCCACATGCACCACGTCGGGAATAACATTGGTGGCGCCCAAGCCTTCTATTTTTCCAAAGGCAAGAACGGTCGGAAATTCCGCGGCTGAACGCAAGCGCGTTTTTTCGTCCATGAAAAATGCGTGCAAGGCTGCGACGATGGTGGCGGCCATCAGCACGGGATTGACATAATCTTCTGGTATGGCGGCATGACCGGCTTTGCCAATGAGCTTCAGGTAGATTTCATCCGTGGAGGCCATGTACATGCCGCTGCGGAATCCGGCTTTACCCGCAGGCAATGACGGGAAAACATGCTGCGCGAAAATGGAAGCTGGTTTCGGATTTTCTAATACGCCCGCTTTGATCATCAGCGAAGCACCGCCGGGCGCTTTTTCTTCACCGGGCTGAAAAATCAGCTTGACGGTTCCTTCGAACTGATCGCGCAAATTATTCAGGATATGCGCTGCGCCGATTAAAGAAGCCGAATGCACATCATGTCCGCAAGCGTGCATCACACCCACATTCGTGGACTTGTAAATGGCCGTGCTTTTTTCTGTTATCGGGAGCGCGTCAAGATCCGCGCGCAGTGCGATCGTCTTTTTGCCGGGATTTTTTCCTTTTATCAGCGCGACGATTCCTGTTTCAACCATTCGCTCATAAGAAATCCCGATGGCATCCAGCTCGTCGCAGATGAATGCCGCCGTGTTGAATTCTTTAAAAGAAAGTTCCGGATGCGCATGCAAATGGCGGCGGATATTAATGATTCGCGGCAATAATTCGCGGGCATATTCGCGGATTGCGGATTTCAGGGTTGTGGTCTGCTCCATTCGGGGATTAGAAATCGAGGCTGAAGGAAAGATACGTTTGGCGGGGAAGTACAAGACCGTCTTCGAATCCCCACGACCAGTCAAGGCGGATAAAATAACCCAGGATTCGTGTTCGCAAACCAAATCCATATCCGGCGACAATC
>DATDOQ010000325.1:0-3679 GCA_035293205.1 Bacteroidia bacterium | reverse complement strand
CTACGGCGTTCATGTTTACAACAAAGGCGCTGACGTTGCGCACACGCTGCGCGGTTACATGGGCGATTCACTTTTCTGGGCTGGCTTGCAATACCACATGAACATCAGCCAGTTTTCAGACGTGAGCAGCGCAGATTTTCGTGATAACCTCATCGTTGCAACCGGGCTCACGTACCTCAATGATTTTTTCAACGACTGGGTTTTTAATCCCGGCTTTCCGCATTTTTCCATCGATTCAGTTGTAAGTGTTCCGAATGGTCCGGACTATGATGTAACCGTTTATGTGGAGCAGAAACTTCGCGGCGCGCCGAATTTTTATACCAATGTTCCGCTTGAATTTTCTTTTTTTGAAAATGACATGTCGCGAACAACGCAGCGTGTTTTGGTTTCCGGGCAGTATTTTAATTTTACCACAACATTGCCCTTTGATCCTGTGATGACCGCGATCGATGTGGACGGAAAAATCAGCGATGCAATTACGGATGAAGAACGGACCATCACAGCAGCAGGTACTCAAAACTATACTGCAGCAAGATGTACAGTTACGGTCATGACGGTACCTGACACAACTTACATGCGCATTGAACACAACTGGGCGGCGCCCGATGCGATCCAGAATAATCCTTCTAATTATCGCATTTCCTCGTTGCGGTACTGGACAATTGACGGCATCATTCCGGCGGGATTTTATGCGAAGGCGCGTTTTTATTATGACGGGCGGACGGGTTCAACTGCCGGACCTGGTCAATGGCTGGATAATGATCTCACGATCGTGAATGGCGACAGCATAATTCTTCTTTATCGGCGTGATGCATCAGAAGAATGGCAGGAATGGCCGTATTATTCCAAAACGGTTATTGGTCCGGTTGCAACATCGAAATACGGTTACGCCGAAATTGATTCCCTCGCGAAAGGTGAATATGCATTTGCCTGCGGCGTTTCCACAGTCCTGATCGGTGTAGACGAAGAAGCCGCGCCAAATGGTGAAGTGATTGCTTATCCGAATCCCGCTTGCGACCAGCTAACTGTTGAATGGCCTGTTGGAGACGAACCTGTGGAAATACGCATCTACGATACCGAAGGCAGGCTGGTGCATGCTGAAAGAGCCGGCGGGTCGCTCATAAAACTGGTCACAGACCGATGGTCAGGGGGTATTTACAACGTCGAAGTCATCCGGGAAGGGCAGCTTCTTGGTCGCAATAAAGTATTGATTTACAGGCACTAAGAGGAGTTTATTTTCTTGCATTTTACAGATTAAGTGTTTTTCTTACATCCGTAATTCCTTCCGGGCTTACGGGTTTCTGGTGGCGATGGGTCCATCTAAATTTGACCTGTAACAAAAACCGCTATGAAAACAACTACTCTATCATTACTGTTCGTAGCTCTTGCTGCAAACCCATTGCATGCAAAACAAGTTCGCCTTGCTATTGGCAATGCTGAATTTACGAGCTATACACGAATAGGATTTTTAGAGAATGCCTCCCCCGCGTTCGATCGCAACCTTGACCAGGAGATGAAAAATTTTCCGTCAAACCAAATCAATTACATCTATTCGGTTGATAACAACCACCAGATGTATGTAAACTATTGTCCCATTCCGAACGGCTGCATCTCCATTCCGCTCGCTGTGAATGTCGCCGATACGGGAACATTTAACTTTCTGATCGATGATATCGATGGAGACCTTGAGCATCTTCAGTTCGCCATGGTTGACCAGGCCGGCAGGTCCATTTACCTGCGCCCGGGTATTATTTCCGACATTTTCTTTTCTCCATCGGATTTTAACACGGAAAAAAAATACACCTTGTTTGTTTTTCCGAGGCCCTGTGTTATGCAGACACCTGTCAACTGCCCGAATGCGCAGGACGGCTCCATACACGTCGCGTTCAAAGGAAATGGTGAATGGTCTGCGCGCCTCCGGTCGGTTACTTCTTTACTTTGTTCCATTACGACCGAATCATCCGAAGCGCAATTCATGAGCCTGAAGCACGGCGTTTACATTGTGCAGATCCTGAAGAATGGTATGCCCGTTTACGAAGAATATACAGCCGTGCAGCGACCTTTGAGCCCGCGGGCTAATTTTGTAACGGATAAAGACAGCGTCAGCGTGAACGAAACGGTTTATGTCGAAAATACCTCGACAGGGACCGGACATTGGAACTGGAATTTTGGTGATGAAACCAGCTCCGCATTGCATGCCCCTTCACACCGTTATTCGACTCCTGGCAATTACGAAATTTCATTGATCGTTTCGGATGTCGCTGGATGTACTTCCGTTTCCACAAGATCCATTCGTGTTACGCCACCAACCGTAGCGTCCACGCAAAAATAAATTCATTGTTTGGTTAGGTCAGCGGCTGCATGTGTGTGTGGCCGCTTTTTTTTTGCGTGGATTCCGGACCGGTAATTCTAATTCAAGAAACTGAGGAGAGAGACGAATAGATTTCTTTATTCCTTTTTGTCATGCCAAATCTATTCAGTGCGATGTTTTTAAACACTATGCTTTTCTTGATGTTATAAAATGAAAATCTTCTTCAAATTTTTCGTTAGCGTGATTTTTTTTAATCCACTTTTATTTTCGATACAAAAAATACGGTTCGCTTACGGTCCACTTTTTTATCCTCGGTGTTCTTGATCATCTGGGTGCCGTAGCAGATGAAATAGTTTTCATACCAATAGTAAGACTGCGTAAAGCCGGTCCATTTCACATTATCACCTTCTTTTTCGGTTTCTATTTTTCCCAGCTCTTTCTCCGTCAACTTGCCGGTGCTGATTACACACGATTGTAATATCCTGCCGGTAGAAAAGAACAGGCGGATGTCGTTACCTGTGTGCACTTCGCGTATGTTGCGGATCACCGAATACGGTTTGTAAATAAGCCACATGTCAAAGCAATGGTCCCATTTTTTATTTCCTTCCATATCCATCCCGATTATCGTGGCGTGCGAATACTGGTAGCCGTCAAAAACTGTCACGTAAGTGGTCTGCGCTTTGCCGCTAGCATACGTAACGCGCGTTTCTGTGCGGTAAGTCGGGAAGAAAATTTCACCGATCAGTACAAATTCTCCGCTGTGCTCAAACACCGGGTGGGTGATCACAAACGCATCGAGGAGGTCTTCCTTGCCCTGGCTCTTTTTTCTGGCTACTTTCTTTTCCAATTTTTCCTTTTGCCGTTTGTTTAGGAAATCAAGAAAGTTTTTCAGATCCGCGAAGTTGTGATACTTAATGAATTTCAACTGGTCGTTGTCAAACTCCGCAATATAAATACCGTTTGACCTGTAATTTTTGTCCACCGAATAAGAACCGGATATGATATAATTGCTCGCAGAAAGCCAGGTGATAGACGCGGATAGGATATATTTTGAAGGGTCCTTGTCCAGCTTAAGCGGCTCTTTTACCTTTTTCCCATCCTCTCCTATAAAACAAACCTGGAAAGTTTTTTCCAACTTTTTCTTGCCATAAAGAATACTCACGGCCAATATTCCCTCTTTCTCGGAAGGCTCCATCTGCTGAATGCTCATCCTTAAGCCCGCACCAGGCAATGCCATAATAGAGCTTTTGCCGGTGATGCAATTAAGGGCCACGAGTGCCTGCTCCTTTTTCATGTAACCGGAAACAAACAGCGTGGATTTGAGCAGGGAAAGACTGCTCACATAAAACTTAGGTGGTAAAGTCCCGC
>DATDOQ010000324.1:0-3155 GCA_035293205.1 Bacteroidia bacterium | reverse complement strand
GGTTCGGGTATTTTTACGCTTGTAACACCGAATCCAAGCAGCGCTACGGTTAATTTTGTCCCGACGACTACCGTTGGTGATTTCGAGATCAAATGGAATGCAGCGCCATCGGCAGTTATTTACCAGCCGACGCTCCGTTTTTACTACACAGAAAATTATGTATCCGGGAGCGCACAGCTAGCTACGCCTGAGATGCAGCTCCAGATGACTCAGCCTTCGCTTTCTTCCCAAACGAGCCAGCAATCCGTAAAGTTTGATAAGCTTAATTTTTACCGGTTTGTGGGAAACAGCATCAGTTACAATCCATCTGTTGTAGAGCGCATCGCTGGCGTGGTGGAGATCACAGTTTATGCAGGCAACCAGATCCTCAAAGATTATATCAATATCAACGGCGCATCGAATTCAGTTTCGCAGGAACATCCACTCTATACAAATATCGAGGGCGGCTATGGCGTTTTCGCCTCACGCACACATCTCACAAAAGTGGTATCGAGCCAACCTACCAATCTATTACACACTTTTAACCTTAGCAATACCGGCAGCTCAACAACTACCAATTCTGTGGATCTTCTTGCGACCGGTCCGTTTACCTGTCATTTGCTTTTCCGCAACAGCGTTGGGCAGGTACCCGGTTGCCAATAGAATGGAGAAGGGAGTCCGCCTTCGCCCCGATAGCCATCGGGGCTTCGGCGGACAAGGGAGGAGGAACTCTTGAACATTTGTTTCACATTAATGTCTTTTGCCCCATTTCCCATTGTTCCTATTATTTCCATTAACCCCATTTGCCCCATTTTCCCATTAACCCCATTTTCCCATTAACCCCATTTTCCCATTAACCCCATTTACGTAATGCCGTTTTGTCAGAAGTCTGCCAATTTACCTTGTTTAAGGCTGGTGGCACGGCAATTGACCGCTTAAGAAAACACTCAAATTATAATTTATTATGGGAAAAATAATTGGAATCGACCTGGGAACGACCAACTCCTGTGTGGCCGTTATGGAGGGAAATGAGCCTGTAGTCATCCCAAACAGCGAAGGTCGCCGCACAACCCCGTCGATTGTAGCATTTGTAGAAAACGGTGAGCGTAAAGTCGGTGATCCGGCCAAACGCCAGGCCATCACCAACCCCCGGAAAACCATTTATTCGATCAAACGTTTCATGGGTCATCTTTTCGAAGAGGTACAGGAAGAAATCCGCCGTGTGCCTTATACAGTCGTGAAAGGTGAGAACAACACGCCCCGCGTTCAGATCGATGACCGCAAATACACACCACAGGAAATTTCAGCCATGATCCTTCAGAAAATGAAGAAAACGGCTGAAGATTATCTCGGGACCGAGGTTACGGAAGCCGTGATCACAGTTCCGGCATATTTCAACGATGCGCAACGCCAGGCGACCAAAGAAGCCGGTGAAATTGCAGGATTGAAAGTCCGCCGGATCATCAACGAGCCGACCGCGGCAGCGCTTGCGTATGGTCTCGATAAAAAGCACCATGACATGAAAATTGTGGTTTTCGACTGTGGCGGCGGAACACACGACGTTTCTGTTCTTGAATTGGGCGATGGCGTTTTTGAAGTTAAATCAACAGACGGCGATACGCACCTCGGTGGCGATGACTTCGACCAGAAAATCATTGAATGGCTGGTGGCGGAATTCAAAGCGGAAAACGGCAACCTCGATCTTACAAAAGATCCGATGGCGCTTCAGCGTTTGAAAGACGCCGCTGAAAAAGCGAAGATTGAACTTTCCAGCTCGGCGAGCACCGAGATCAACCTGCCCTACATCATGCCGGTTGAAGGAATTCCAAAACACCTTGTGCGCACACTTTCGCGCGCAAAATTTGAACAGTTGGTGGATGATCTCATTCGCCGAACGATTCAGCCTTGCAAAACCGCGCTTCAGAACGCCGGGCTTACAGTAAATGATATTAATGAAATAATCCTCGTCGGCGGATCAACCCGCATTCCCGCGATCCAGGAAGCGGTGCAGAAATTTTTCGGAAAAGCAGCTTCAAAAGGTGTTAACCCGGACGAAGTTGTGGCCGTCGGCGCAGCGATCCAGGGTGGCGTGCTTACCGGCGAAGTGAAAGATGTGCTTCTGCTCGATGTAACACCGCTTTCATTAGGAATTGAAACCTACGGCGGAGTCTGCACGAAGCTGATCGAAGCCAATACGACTATTCCGACCAAAAAATCAGAAGTGTTTTCAACCGCCTCCGACAACCAGCCTTCTGTGGAGATCCACATTCTGCAGGGAGAACGTCCGATGGCGAAAGACAACCGCACGCTCGGTCGTTTTATACTCGACGGAATTCCGCCGGCGCCGCGTGGCGTGCCGCAGGTGGAAGTAACTTTTGATATTGACGCCAACGGGATACTGAACGTTTCCGCAAAAGATAAAAACACCGGCAAATCGCAGAATATCCGCATCGAAGCTTCTTCCGGCTTATCGAAAGAAGAGATCGAACGCATGCGCAAAGAAGCGGAGATAAATGCTGAATCAGACCGCAAGGCGAAGGAAGAAGTTGAAAAAGTCAACCAGGCAGACGCGCTGATCTTCCAGACGGAAAAACAGCTGAAAGAGTTTGGCGACAAGCTTCCGGAGGATAAGAAAAAGCCAATCGAAGAGGCGCTTGCGGAACTGAAAACTGCGCATACTTCGCGTGACCTGCCTGCCATTGAATCAGGAATCACAAAGCTACAGGGTGTTGTCCAGGGCATGTATGAAGCCATGCAGGCACAGGGCGCCGCGAACCAGCAGCAGGAAGGTCCGCAGGGCAATGGCCAGCAAAAAACCGGCGCTGACCAGGAAGTGACGGATGTTGATTTTGAGGAAGTGAAAGACAATAAGTAACCCGCCTTCGCTTAGGCTTCGGCGGATAAATGGGAAAATGGGGTTAATGGGGATAATGTGAGAATTCGCACATGCCCACCCGCTTTTAGGATTAGGACGGCTGCTTCGGAAATGAGGTGGCCGTTTTTAATGTATGAATGTGAAAATGTGAGAATGTGGTTAATGTGATAATGTGGGAATGTGGTTAATGTGGGAATGTGCTAATCCTCCTGCGTCCCGATAGTATTTGGACAAAGGTAATCGGGACTCCGGCGGACAAGTACGCACATACCAACGCACATCTTAAGAAAAGGACGGCTGC
>DATDOQ010000323.1:0-6130 GCA_035293205.1 Bacteroidia bacterium | reverse complement strand
GGGCTGGCGGCCGGTCATCCGCGCAGCGCATTTCATACCACCATGTTTTTTTCAATATGAATTTGCCTTTTTCCAGATAAGTGTGAAAGGTAGGCTCCAGCGGACGGACAATTTTCAGTTTTCCTATGCCACATTCTTCGCTCACTTCGCGCATAGCCGCCTGCTGAGGCGTTTCACCTGCGTCCATTTTTCCTTTAGGAAGGTCCCATTTCCCTTTGCGGAAGATCAGAAGGAGCTCGTGATTGTCATTTAATACAACCCCGCCAGCCGCTTCGATCAGGGTGGCGCGCGACTGGACAGCGCCCAACAGCTCATCTGTATTTTCTCCGGCCAGGTAAACCGTTTTGAAAAAAGAAGACATGGTGTTGGCAAGCTCAATGATCGTATCCAGCGTTTGGTCCGAATCATATTGCGCGAAAATTTCATCCTCCTGCAGCTGGATATCGCTGTTGTAGTCGCAAAGGATAAGGGGCCGGTTGTTGATGAAAATTTTATACACGGGCTGAACAACGCTTTTTTACATTTCAAAATTAACGGTTTAAGAGGGTTTCCCGGTATTAATTCATGCATGGAGGTTGGCTATTTTTTGCCACGGATTACACGGATTATCACGGATAATTTTGGCTCATCGAAATAAAAGTGCCATTGAGTTGTGTTTCAAAAAATCGGGAAGTTCACTTAGAAAAAAACACATCACCCGAACCCCCCTCCCCGGCTTCCTAACCCTAACCCCTCCGATAGCTATCGGAGAGGGTTATGCCTCCATTAAAATCATATACTGAATCAAGCGATCTTTTGCTTCCTGTTTTCCAAATGCAGCACAAACTTTATACATTTGCCGCTTATGATAACCAACGCAGGGATCGCTTCAAAAGTTGCAGAATTCCTTCTTCAGATCAAAGCAGTCAAGCTTCAGCCTCAACAACCTTTTACCTGGGCATCCGGTTGGAAATCTCCCATCTATTGCGATAACCGCAAAACTTTATCCTACCCGATGATCCGCACTTATATCCGGCAACAATTTGTGAAGATCATCGGCGATAATTTTCCTACGCCGGATGTGATCGCGGGTGTGGCAACAGGAGCCATCTCGCATGGTGTGCTTGTAGCCGAAGAAATGGGATTGCCTTTTGTTTATATCCGGCCGGAACCCAAAAAGCACGGACTTGGCAACATGGTGGAAGGTGAGATCAAATCTGGACAGAGCGTGATCATAATAGAAGACCTGATTTCCACCGGTGGCAGCAGCCTGAGAGCGGTGGAAGTTTTGCGTGAAGCGGGTTGCGAAGTGAAAGGTATGGCCGCCATTTTTACATATGGTTTTCCGGATGCTATCGAAAATTTCCGGAAGGCAGATGTGCCGCTTATCACCCTTTGTGATTATCCTTCATTGCTCCGGCAGGCACTGAAAGACGATTTTGTCTCAGATAGCGAGATCGCAACCCTGGAAGCCTGGCGCGATAGTCCGGCTACATGGGGGGGGAAGCAATAAAACAATGGGCAATAAGGCAATAAGCAATGGGAAAATCCACCTACGCCCCGTTAGCCATCGGGGCTTCGGAGGACAAGTGGGGTTAATGGTGATAATTGGAACAACGTGCAAATTGTAAATTGCACAAAATCGTAATTCGTAAATCGTAAATCAAACCATGGCAAAGATTGAAAGTGATATAGTGAAAATTGAACAGCCGGTTGAAAAAGTTTTTGGCTTTTTAAGCGATTTTAATAATTTCCAGACCCTCATGCCGCCGCAGGTGACCAACTGGGAATCCACGCACGAAACGTGCAGCTTCACCGTCAGCGGCATGGCTTCGGTGGCAATGCGCATCCGCTCAACAGAGCCATTTGAAAAGATCCACATCGTTTCCGATAAAGGGAAGCTGCCTTTTGAGTTTACGCTTGAGGTTCGGCTGAAAAAAACAGGCGAAACTTTATGCACCGGCCAGCTTATTTTTGATGCGGATATCCCTGTTTTTTTGCGGCCGATGATCGAAGGTCCGCTGCGAAATTTTTTCAACATGCTCGCGCAAAAAATGAAGGATATAACCTAAAATCCCTTACCTGGCGGCCAAGGGCAGTGGGCTGGAGCGGAGCAATCGCTAACTTAGACCCTTTAAGAATTTATTATGCCAAAAGGAATTTTCAACGTGCCTTTACCGGTGAATGAGCCGGTAAAAACTTACGCTCCCGGTTCGCCTGAAAGAGCGGAGCTGAAAAAGATGCTTAGCCACCTGCGCAGCATCGAAACAGATATTCCTATGTATATCGGCGGCAAAGAGGTCCGCGACGGCGATAAAACGCGTATTGCCCCGCCGCATGATCACAAGCATACGCTCGGGTATTTTTACAAAAGCAGCAAGAAGCATGTAACCAGCGCCATTGAGGCTGCGCTCACCGCGCGCGAAGCGTGGCAGCAGATGGAATGGGAACACCGCGCCAGCATTTTTCTCAAGGCTGCCGAACTGATCGCGGGTCCATTCCGCGCAAAGCTGAACGCGGCCACCATGCTTGGCCAATCAAAAAATGCTTACCAGGCAGAAATTGACAGCGCCTGCGAGATCATCGATTTTCTGCGCTTTAACGTGCATTACATGTCGGAGATCTACCGGCAGCAACCTGCTTCCGGGCCGGGCATGTGGAACCGCCTCGAATGGCGTCCGCTCGAAGGATTTATTTATGCGCTTACCCCCTTCAATTTTACAGCCATCGCCGGCAACCTGCCAACTTCATGCGCCATGATGGGCAACGTAGTGGTTTGGAAGCCGAGCAACACGCAGGTATTTGCGGCCAATGTGCTGATGGAAATTTTTACTCGCGCCGGCGTCCCCGATGGCGTCATCAATCTCATTTATCCTTCCGGACCGGATGCGGCTGAAGTAATTTTCAGTCACCGTGATTTTGCCGGTCTGCATTATACAGGGTCAACCGCCGTTTTTCAGAACATCTGGCAAACTATTGGCAATAATATTCATCTTTATAAATCGTATCCGCGAATTGTGGGCGAAACAGGTGGAAAAGATTTTGTACTCGCGCATCCTAGCGCCGATGCAAAAGCGGTCATCACCGCGCTTTCCCGTGGCGCTTTCGAATACCAGGGACAAAAATGCTCAGCGGCATCACGCGCATATATTCCTTCGAACCTGTGGGATGAAGTGCGCGAAGGATTGAAGGCAGACCTCTCCACATTCAAAATGGGGCCGTCAGAAGATTTCCGGAATTTCATTAACGCTGTTATCGACGAGAAATCTTTTGACAAGCTTGCAAAGTATATCGACCAGGCGAAAAAAGATAAAGACATCGAAATTATTACCGGCGGTACATACGATAAATCCCGTGGCTATTTTATCGCGCCCACCGTTTTGCGAGTGAAAGACCCGAAATATGTAACCATGTGCGAAGAACTGTTCGGGCCCGTGCTTTCCATTTATGTCTATGACGAAATGAAGTTTGACGAAACGATGGATATCCTTGATTCCACTTCGAATTACGCGCTGACGGGTGCCTTGTTTTCACAGGACCGGTATGCGCTCGCCCACGCTTCAAAAAAATTGCGGAACAGCGCAGGGAATTTTTACATCAACGACAAGCCGACAGGTGCCGTGGTGGGACAACAGCCTTTCGGTGGGGCGCGCGGATCAGGTACCAATGACAAGGCAGGGGCGATGATCAACCTGCTTCGCTGGGTGACTCCGCGAACCATCAAAGAAACATTCGTGCCCGCAACGGATTACCGGTATCCATTCATGCTGGAGGAATAAAACATGATATTCGTCAGTAAAAAGCTAACAGGCAGGGGTTTTCCAGGGTGTTTTTTGATGAAAAATCTTTGGTGTTTTTTTAAAGAATGAAAACTGTTACATTTGATAAGCTTGTAGTGGTTAATCCCAAAACCATCGCGAACAAGGCTTGATTACTGGATTTTTTTTATAGACGTATACAAAGCAGAAATAATATAATTCAACCACCAGGTTAAATAATCAGTATAGCCCCCTGTACTTTTATTTGGCCATAAATCCTCGCAACCGACCCTATACTATGGCACTTCACATTGGAAAGCTCATCCGGCAGCACCTCGAGGAGGTCGGGATGACAAAGAGCGAATTTGCCCGGCGCATAAGTACGTCCCCGCAGAACATTTACGGGATCTTTAAACGAAAATCCTGCGACACCGAGTTATTGCGTGATATTTCACGCGTGCTCAATTTTGATTTCTTCCAGTATTACTCCACCAGCGCGCTTGTTGTCGATGATAAAACCGGCAATAAAGGTGTAGTGACCGCTATGGAATTAAAGCGGGAGGTGGATCTTTACCGGAAGGAGATGGATATACTTCGCAGCGAAAATGAATACCTCAAGGAAATTCACCGGTTGATGAAGGAAAAATCATCCAAATTGGTGAAGTAATATTTTCGAATTTATCAGCGCAGCAATGAAAAACGAAAGCCTCCCGTAAATGGAAGGCTTTTTGTTTGGGGATAAAAAATTCTATCTCAGGTGGATGGTATATGTATGGTTGTTGACGGTAACCGTAGCGATATCATCACAAGTGCCGTTTCCGAAGTCCACCGTGCGCGCTGGTTTATTTGAAGGTGTGAGCACAAAGGTCCCCTGTACAAAGTGACGGCGGCAACCGATCTGCATGTTCCGGATGAGCGGATTGGTGATCTGCACGGTGAACGAATTTCCATTTGCGCCCGTGCCGCTTGCGGAGCCAGTCACCGAATACATATCATCATTCCATGGGAGGGTTGATTCACCCTGGGTCCATTCCCGGTACCGCTGCGAAATCCAGCTGATAGCTCCGCCATTATTCGCAAGAATGATCTGGCCGTTCACATCAATGAAATAAACAAGATTTCCGGATGCATTGTGTCCCTGGTTGGTGACGGTTTTTGTTCCAAGCACCTGGTTGTCGTTCACGAAATAATTATTGAAGGTGATCGTATGCATGGATGCGGAATCACGGTACGCGCCGGTGTAGTACACGAGAATTTCACCGCGGCGCATGCGTCCATCGTTACAAGTGCAGTTGGTGGGACCGAAATCAATATGAATCGTGTCTTGGTCCGCGCTGCTGAGCGTATCAAAAGTGATGGTCGCGCAGGCTGAAAGAATTCCTGTGCCATCAGCGCCTAGCCGGTAATTGCTTACTGAGCCGCTGATGCCGGCCTCGTCGGCAATATTCGTTACATCGTTGTAAGTGGATTCTGCGAATGCATTATCGGCGGCCGCAGAAGTGTCATTGTCTTCTTCTTTTTCTTTTTTGCAGCCGGTGAAGAATAATGCCGTTGCTGCGAGGAGAAGTACGGCGGGGAAAAAACGATTGCTTTTCATGTTGAAGTGTTGAAAGGATGAATGATTGCTTTGTGGTTTTTAAGACGGCAAACCGGTACCGATGGTTTAATGACCCTTCATTTTATTTTGCTAAGTTAGGAAAAAACTTGTCCAAAATACTCTGTTAGTCACTGATTTTCAGAGAAGAACGGCGGATTTCGGCGCAGATAATCGCTGTTGCAATAGCTGCATTGAGGGATTCGGGCCGATTTCCAACTTGTAAAAAAGGAGGAATGGTAATTTTTTCCGTGATGAAATCTTCAAGTTCCCTGCTGATACCGGACGATTCATTTCCGATCACAAGCCAGCAATTTTGCGGGAATGTTGTTTTATAAATGCTTTTTCCTTCGAGATAGGCGCCATACACCGGGGGCGAACCTTTCTTTATGGCAGATCTTAAAAATTCAGGCAGATTTTTTTCGTGCGCGCGAACACGCAAAACCGATCCCATCGAAGCCTGGACCACCTTCGGGTTCCATATTTCCGCGCAATCCGGAGAACAGATGATATCACTTATGCCGAACCATTCAGCGATCCGGATGATGGCGCCCATGTTGCCGGGATCGCGGATACCGTCGAGCAATAACACGCAATTTTTCCGGAGCAATGTTATATCGGGCGAATAATCCGGTATCCGGGCGACGGCCAGCACTTCGGGCGGCGAAACGAGCGACGAGATCCTGGTCATCGCGTCACTGCCGGTGGTAATTATTTCTTTTGCGGCGCGGGCTGTTTTGTCATGGATCCGCAACCAGTCAGGGCTTGCATAAACAGTTTCAACATGGAATGAAGATTG
>DATDOQ010000322.1:0-6866 GCA_035293205.1 Bacteroidia bacterium | reverse complement strand
AACAATCCACGGCTGGATGCGGATATTTTCGCAGGTCGTTTGCCAGTTGAAATTTCCGGTGAAAGGAACTGGATTTAAAACACCGCTATTAGTGAGCGTCGCAGCAGGCGCGGAATTTGAAAACACGGCGCCAAACCCATCCAGGCGTGTCAGATCATTATCAGGGTCATTGACAAAAACCGGGAATGTGACCAGTGTGCCGGCATCCACACAAAGATCCGGGAGATCATCAATTAACGGGTTATCGTTATTGCAACCTCCCTCCACGTGTATCATCATATCCCGCCGCACAATGCTTTTGTTTACGTACCCGAGCTGCATCTTCTTCCATTCGTAAACGTAAATAACCAGGCTGTAATCTCCGGGTACCATTGGATTGCACCACGCAACATCGCCCGTTACGGGATCGATCGAAAGATTACCGCCACCGGGAATGTTAGGAAGGGTGTAACCCGGTAAGGGCAAGCTGTCCGGGCCAATGGCAGGTCCGATAGCAAATGACAGGCTATCATCATTGTCCGGATCATAAGCTCCGACATTGTGAAAATAACAGTGTCCGCTGCAGGCATTATCGAGCGGTAAAGAAGTCAGCACTGGTGTTGAATTACATCCGAAATACGGATTCACAATAAGCGTGGTCATTAAAACAAAAGGGACATTGACCGAATTCGGAATGTTCATGATTCCAGCGACCCTATTCGGATCGATGACCATAACCTGATAACTTCCTGGCGAATATGTATGGTAACCTGTGTATTCGTTTTTCTTATAATTGGGGAAACCTTCGGCAACTTGAAACACTCCATTACCTTCAGACGAACTGCATGGAAGGCCTGACGGACCATTCGCCCGAACAAGAATAGATGAATCACCGTCACCCCAATATATTTTCAGCGCGCACCGGTCGGCAGCCCACGAACCAGGATAATACGTGTAAGTTGTTATCGTTACCTTATAAAGATCATCATTAACGCAGGCAAGCGTTATTTCACCGGCAACATTATGCGTCGCTTTGAGCGAAGGTGAAAGAATTAATAAAAGAAAACAGAAAAAGATCCGCTTCATGGCAGGTAGATTTAGAGCGGGGGATGAAATCAAATTTAAGGTAAAAAAGCCAGCGGCTCAAAAATAAAAATGGGCGTAGTTTGATTGCATTTAATAATTGATCACCTGCTCCTCGATATTTTCCGGGAGTGCGCGAGCTTCATACTGCTGGTTGCGCAGCTGCGGAACAAAACCAGCCTCTTCAATTGCGGCCTGAATCGATTTATATGTAAAACGGTGCGGCGCACCGGCTGCGGAAACTACATTTTCTTCGATCATGATCGAGCCAAAATCATTGGCGCCCGCGTGCAGGCAAAGCTGGGCAACTTCTTTCCCGACTGTCAGCCATGATGCCTGGATATTTTCAATATTCGGTAACATCAAACGGCTCATGGCGATCATGCGGATGTATTCATCACCCGTTACATGATTGCGCACACCTTTTACGCGCCGGAGCAAAGTGCCATCATCCTGGAACGGCCATGGAATAAATGCAATAAAACCTTTCGCGCCGGAGGGTTTTTCTGATTGTACCTGTCGTATCCATGCCAGATGTTCGAAACGTTCGTAGGTGGTTTCAATATGCCCGAACATCATGGTGGCGGATGTGGTCAGGTGGAGGCGGTGCGCCGCCCGCATCACTTCGAGCCATTCGCGGCCGGAGCATTTTCCTTTCGAAATAAGCCGCCGCACACGATCGTTTAAAATTTCCGCTCCTGCGCCCGGCAATGAATCCAGCCCTGCATCGATGAGCGTTTTTAAAACTTCGCTGTGCGTGCTTCCTTCCAGTTTTGTGATGTGCGCAATTTCCGGCGGACCCAGTGAATGCAATTTAAGCTGCGGATACAATTGTTTCAGCTCCCGGAAAAGATCCGCATAATATTTCAGTCCAAGATCCGGGTGATGACCGCCCTGCAGCAGCAACTGATCGCCGCCGTAACGGAAGGTTTCTTCGATCTTGCGTTTATATGTTCCGATATCCGTAATGTATGCTTCTTTATGACCGGGGACCCGGTAGAAATTGCAAAACTTGCAGTTAGCAATACAAACGTTGGTGGTGTTCAGGTTCCGGTCGATGATCCATGTAACCACCTTGCCAGGCTTTTTTTTCTGACGCAGCTCATGGGCGGCATGCATCAATTCAGGGGTTGGCACATTTTCAAACAAAAACACGCCTTCTTCGGGAGTGAGAAAGTCAAGTTCCAGCGCACGTTTCAGCAATCGGTCACTCTTCATTGTTCAGAGCTTTAGGCGCATGTATATAAGAGAATTTCGGAAAAGTTATATTACAAATGCCCAGCATCGTGCAACTTATATTAATTTAGCTGCTTCAAATTTACGTAAATCATGACGGTTCTTGAACGTTCTTCAGTTTTATCGAAAGAAACAGCGCTTGTAATTCTTGCACGGGGAAAAGCGGATCTCAAAAAATATGGTGTGACCGGAGAACAAGCGGTATTTGTAAAAAATGCGTTTGCGCTGGAGCGAAAAGTTATCCCGTTTCGTTGCGGCGGGCAGTTTGTTATTGTAGTTGCAAAGCCACTGAAGTCCGATAAAAACCAGCTGAAAGAGCTGATCCGTCGTGCGGGAGCCTGTCTTGTAACTTTGTTCAATGATGAAAAAGTAGACTCCATCACTATTGCCGACAGCGATGACAATACTGATCATCTCATGGCGTTTGCAGAAGGAATTTTATTGGGCAATTATCAGTTTCTCACTTATAAAGTAAAGGATAAGGCGAAAGAATCGAATGCGCTCCGCAGGGTGATCCTTTACAGCAAAGGTGTGAAAGAGCAGGGGCTCGAAAGATTACGCATCCTTACAGAGGCCACCGCGATCGCGCGGGATCTTGTAAATGAACCTGTGAGCACGCTCAATGCCGTAGAGCTCTCCCGGCAGTTTCAACGTCTGGGAAAAGAAGCTGGATTTCGTGTCGAAGTTTTGAATAAAGCTAAAATTACTGCCCTCAAAATGGGCGGGTTGTTAGGCGTTAATAAAGGCAGCTCGACGCCCCCAACATTTACGGTCATGGAATACAAGCCTGCCCGCCCCCGGAATAAAAAACCGATTGTGCTGGTGGGCAAAGGCGTAGTTTATGATACCGGCGGGTATAACCTGAAGACTGGCGCGGGAATGGAAACTATGAAGTGTGACATGGCCGGAGCGGCGGCAGTTGGCGCTACCCTATGGGCGATTGCCAAAGCAAAACTGCCGGTTCATGTGATCGGCCTTGTTCCCGCGACCGATAACAAAATTGGCGGCGACGCGTATGTTGCCGGTGATGTGCTAACGATGTATAACGGGCTCACCGTCGAAATGCTCAACACCGATGCTGAAGGCCGTTTGATCCTCGCGGACGCGCTTGCTTACGGGGAACAATATAACCCGGAAATAATTCTTGAATTTTCTACACTAACCGGCGCTGCAATGGCAGCTATCGGTCATTATGGAATTGTTTGCATGGGAACTGTGGATGCGCGCACAAAGACGAAACTGAGAAATTCCGGTGACCAGGTGCATGAAAGACTTGCTGAATTTCCTTTCTGGGACGAATACGATGAGCTCCTCAAATCGGATGTGGCGGAATTAAAGAACATCGGCGGTCCGATGGGTGGCGCTATTACGGCCGGTAAATTTCTTGCCAACTTCGTGAAATCACCGTTCATGCATTTCGATATCGCCGGTCCTGCTTTCCTGACCGCGAAGGACGGATATCGTCCCAAAGGTGGCACCGGCGTCGGCGTGCGTCTGCTTTTTGATTATTTATCCAATTATTAATAAAAAATAGTAACCGCGGTTATTATTCTTTTTCCTGGAATTTCAGGGAATCAGATTCCCAATTTTTCCAGACTTTGCCCAAATTTTAACTCCAGCATGTAACCAAATTGCGCTACTGCGCATTGCCTCATTCCCACATTCTCTCATTCCCACATTGCTTATTGCCCAATTGCCGATTGTTTTTTCCCCTAACTTTGAAAGCATAAAAATCCGCAATCAGCTCAAATGGAATTACAAAAGATCCGTGTCGGCATTACCCAGGGTGATATGAATGGCATCGGTCCGGAGGTAACCCTTAAAACTTTGCAGGAGCCGCTAATACTTGACCTATGCACGCCGGTGGTTTTTTCATCACAAAAAATGATCAGCCAACAGAAACGCGCGGCCGGATTGGAAGAGCTGAATTTTCATTTGACCACAGATGCGGGACAGCTGAACCCGAAACGGCCGAATTTATTGAGCGTTTACGACGAAGAGGTGACCGTGGAATTTGGTAAACCATCGCCGCTCGCGGGACGTTATGCGCTTCGTTCCATTGACGCCGCGATTAATGCTTTGCTGGAAGGAAAAATTGATGTGCTGGTGACTGCGCCGGTTGACAAACACTCCATCGCAGCGGAACTTCCGGAATTTACCGGCCATACTTCTTACCTCGGCAAAAAGCTGGGCGCGGAACAAACACTGATGCTTTTATTGAATGATAATTTACGAGTCGGTCTGGTTACGGAGCATCTGCCCATCCGCGACGTGGCGCAGCATATTACAAAAGAAAACATTATTCAAAAGGCGAAGCTGATGCTGAAATCGCTGCTGGAAGATTTTGGCATCCGCCGGCCTAAGATCGCGGTGCTTGGATTAAATCCGCATGCCGGCGATGGCGGAACCCTCGGGCGTGAAGAGCAGGAGATCATCGGTCCTGCCGTTGAGCAGCTGAAAAGTGAAAACCTGCTGGTATTCGGGCCCTATGCCGCCGACGGATTTTTTGGATCGGGAAACTATCGCGGCTTTGACGGAATTCTTGCCATGTATCACGACCAGGGTCTGGCGCCATTCAAGGCTTTATCCTTTTCCACCGGCGTGAATTTTACAGCGGGGATGAAATATGTGCGCACATCACCGGATCATGGTACTGCTTATGATCTTGCCGGGAAAAACCAGGCCGATGAACGATCGTTCCGGCAGGCAATTTATACGGCCATTGACATTTTCCGCCGGCGGAATAAATGGGAGGAAATTTCTGCAGACCCTTTAAAGCCCGCGCCACGGCAAAAAGAAGGAAAAGAAAGATAACATCTTGTCAGCCAGTGTTTTTCAAACACCCATCAGCCACTGATCAACCAGGTGTGCAAAAAAGTCAAAACACCGCGGAATCTTTATAATTGACTTTTCATCGAAAAAACCTCGATTTTGACAAAAACCGCCATTTTTTAAGCGTTTTTTTGTTCAAATCCTTTGAATTTGTGTACTTTTGCGACCCTTCCAAAATAGGTTGTCATGCGCGGTTTGAAGGACTTTGTTATTTCATTTTCGGGGTTGAGTGATGGCAGCCATGTGTTCAGTGCGGAGGTTGACGATACGTTCTTTGAGGCTTTTCCAGAGTCTGAGATCAGAAAAGGAAATGCGCTGGTAAAGATTGATTTGCTGAAACGTGCCAACATGCTCACCCTCGATTTGAGCGTTGAAGGCGAATTTTCAGTTCAGTGCGACCGTTGCGGAAACGATTACCGGCAACCGCTGAAAGGCGCCTGGCAACTGATCGTGAATACCAACGCGGATGCATTTAATGACGAAGACGATCTTATTTCCCTGCCGGCCGTTGCTCACCAGTTCGATCTTTCGAAGAATGTCTACGAATATGTCACCCTGCTGCTGCCTGCGCGCCGCATCTGTGGTGATCCGCCTGATCCATCAAAAGGAGATTGTGACCCTGAGATCATTGCCCAAATTGAAAAATTAAAACCGGACGGGTCCGATGATGATAAAAGCATTGATCCCCGCTGGGATGCGCTGAAAAATCTGAAGCTATGATCCTGCGATTTTTTTAATAAACCTGAATTCTAACACCAAATACAATAATTCAAAATGCCTAATCCAAAACACCGCCATTCCAAGAGCCGCCGCGACAAACGCCGCACGCACTACAAAGCAGAAGCGCCGAACGTTTCGGTTTGCACCGTTACCGGCGAGGCTCATCTCTGGCACCGCGCATACTGGCATGACGGCGCGCTTTATTATAAGAGTAAAGTACTGATCGGGAAGAAGGACTAATCCTCTTCCTCTGTATGAAAATAGGGATTGATATCCTGGGTGGCGATTTTGCACCGGATGCGCCGATAAGCGGTGTATGTTTGGCGTCAAAGGAGCTTCCTTCAAACGTTCGCCTTGTACTTATTGGTGACAGGCAGCAGATCCAGACCGGACTTGTTGCGTGCGGAGCTGATCCGGCGGACTTCGACATTGTGCACGCCACGGATGTGATCGGGATGGGAGAGCACCCCGTTAAATCTTTTTCCCAAAAACCGGAATCCACCATCGCAAAAGGATTCCGCATGATGAAAGAAGGGAAGCTGGATGCGTTTTGCAGCTGTGGAAATTCCGGCGCGATGCTCGTCGGCGCAATGTATACCATCAAAGCAGTTTCGGGCGTGATCCGGCCCTGCATCACCACCGCTTTTCCAAAAGAATCCGGTGGTTTTAATTTATTGCTCGATGTGGGCACCAACGCCGATTGCAAGCCCGATGTGCTTTATCAATTCGCCATTCTCGGAAAACTTTACGCGGAAAATGTTTTTGGCATTCCTGATCCGAAAGTCGGATTGCTGAACATCGGGGAGGAATCCGAAAAAGGAAATCTCGTTGCGCAGGCTGCCCATGCGATGATGAAAGATTCACGCGATTTCAATTTCGTGGGAAACGTGGAAGGCCGCAATATCTTCGGCGACGAGGCGGACATTATCGTTTGTGAAGGATTTACCGGTAACGTTGTATTGAAATTTGCCGAATCCGTTTATTCGAAAATAAAAAGCCGCGGGATCAATGATGCC
>DATDOQ010000321.1:0-3925 GCA_035293205.1 Bacteroidia bacterium | reverse complement strand
GGAGCCGGTGCTTGCAATACTGCTGAATTTCCGTTTTGTAGTAATCCAGCGGATGGCCGGATAAATAAATTCCCGTTACATCCCTTTCCGCTTTCAGCTTTTCCAGCGTTCCCCAGGATTCTACAATAGGAATTGCTGGTTCCGGCATTTCGATTCCACCCTCGTCACCGGCCATGTCAAAGAGGGAAACCTGTGAAGAATTTTTTCCATCCTGGTAGCCCTGGCCATAACGAATGATTTTTTCCAGGTAGGTCGTATGATGCTCGCCTTCGGTTTTGAAATAAGTTGCGCGATGAAGACCCGTGAACGAATCCAGCGCGCCGGCATAAATTAAATTCTCAAATGTTTTTTTATTCGCCGCCCGCAGGTTGACGCGGCGGACAAGATCGAACACACTTTTATAAGGCCCGTTGTTCTGCCGTTCTTCAATAATCGCCTGCGCCGCATTTTCACCTACACCTTTGACTGCGCCCATGCCAAAACGGATCTCGCCTTTTTTATTCACAGAAAAATGAATGCCCGATTCATTTACGTCAGGGCCCAGGACCGGAATGCCCATCCGGCGCGCCTCCTCCATGAAAAACGTGATCTTCTCAATATTGCTGAAATTATGCGTAAGCACCGACGACATGTATTCGCCCGGATAATGCGCCTTCAGATAGGCGGTCTGGTAAGCGACAAACGCGTAACAGGTAGAATGTGATTTGTTAAATGCATATTGCGCAAAGGATTCCCAGTCGGTCCAGATTTTTGCGCAAATTTTCTGGTCAAAACCTTTGGATATTGAACCTTCGATGAACCGGTCCTTCATCTTGTCCAGTGTCGCCTTATCCTTTTTACCCATCGCTTTGCGCAGCACATCCGCCTCACCTTTGGTGAACCCGGCCAGCTTTTGCGACAACTGCATGACCTGTTCCTGGTAAACGGTGATCCCATACGTGCTCTTCAGGAATTCCACCATCTCCGGCAGATCGTAGGTGATCTGCTCGCGTCCATGCTTGCGCGCGATGAACTTTGGAATATATTCCAGCGGGCCCGGACGATACAAAGCGTTCATCGCGATGAGATCTTCCAGCTTGTCAGGTCGCAGTTCCTTGAGATATTTCTGCATGCCAACCGATTCAAACTGGAAAGTTCCGTTCGTTTCTCCGCGCTGGTACAGCTCAAAAGTTTTTGGATCATCCAGCGGAATTGTTTCGATATTTATTTCAACTGCATGATTTTCTTTGATCAGCCGGATCGCGTCACGTATGATGGTCAGTGTCCGCAGACCCAGCAGATCCATTTTGATAACGCCTGCTTCCTCGATCACTTTTCCGTCGAACTGGGTGATCAGCAGTTTTGTTTCCTTCGATGTCGCGATCGGGATCAGATCGGTAAGGTCGGTCGGCGCAATAATTATTCCTGCAGCATGAATACCTGTTCCGCGGACAGAACCTTCGAGTATCAATGCTTCTTTCAGCACTTTCGCCAGAAGGTCATCGCCCTTATGAATAATGCGCAGCTTACGCACATTTTCAAGGTCTTCCCCGCTTAGCTGCTCTTTTTCACGCAATGATTTTTCACCATCCAGTGGGGCAGTAATCAGGCGGTTGAGCTCAATACCCGGACGGTCCGGCACCAGCTTCGCCAGCGCGTTCGACTGTTCGAGCGGGAGATCCAGCACGCGCGCGACATCCTTGATCGACATTTTAGCAGCCATTGTTCCGTAAGTCACGATCTGCGCAACTTGCCGGTGACCGTATTTTTCCACTACGTAATCAATGACTTTCTGGCGGCCCTCGTCGTCGAAATCCGTGTCAATATCGGGAAGCGATTTTCGGTCTGGATTCAGGAATCTTTCAAACAGCAGGTCATACTTGATCGGATCAATATTGGTGATGCCCAGGCAATAGGCTACCACGCTTCCTGCTGCCGAGCCACGACCCGGACCGATCAGCACGCCGATATCGCGTCCGTGATTGATGAAATCCTGGACGACGAGAAAGTAACCCGCGAACCCCATCGTTTTAATAGTGAACAATTCAAAGGTCAGGCGCTCTTCAACTTCCTGCGAGATTTCCTGGTACCGTTTGCGGGCTCCTTCGAACGAAAGATGGCGCAGGTACGCATCCTGGTCAGGAAATCCTTCCGGAATGGCATAATGCGGAAGAAGGATATCGCGCTTCAGCTTCAGTGGTTCGATCTTATCCACAATTTCATTCGTGTTGTCGATCGCCGCCGGAACATCGGCAAATAGCTGCGACATCTCGGCGGTTGTCTTAAAATAAAACTGGTCATTCCAGAATGCAAACCGTTTTCCTTTCGCCGACAAGTCATCGTCGTTGAATTCTTTGGCAGTAGGTGTGCTTTGCTTTTCGCCGGTATTGATGCAAAGAAGAATGTCATGCGCATTTGCATCCTCAACGTTTACATAATGAGAATCATTGGATGCAATTACCTTCACATTGTACTTGACGGACCACCGGAGCAAAACCTCATTGACTGTATTCTGGTCCGGAATATCATGCCGCTGCAGCTCGATGTAATAATCTTCCCCAAAAAGATCGAGCCACCATTTGAATGCTATTTCCGCTTCCGCTTCGCCTTTTCTTAATATAGTGCGGGGAACCTCGGCTGCAAGGCAACAAGTGGTAGCTATTAATCCTTTGTGGTAAAGCAGCACCAGCTCTTTATCAATGCGCGGATATTTCCCATAAAGCCCTTCAATATATCCGCGCGAACAAAGCTTTACCAGGTTCTGATAACCTTCGGCATTTTTCGCGAGGAAAAGCTGGTGAAAACGCTGATCGCGCTCTTCGCGTGTGAATTGGCGCTTATTCCGGTCTTCCACCAGGTAAAATTCGCAACCCACGATCGGTTTGATGCGATTGGGATTTTCTGCGGTGTTGTGTTTGGATGCTTCCGCTACAAATTTGAAAGCTCCGAACATGTTGCCATGATCGGTTATGGCAATGCCGCGCATGTTATCGGCAACAGCTTTCTGGTAGAGCTTTGAAATATTTGCAGCCCCGTCGAGCAGGGAAAATTGCGTATGAACGTGTAAATGGTTGAATTGCACGAATAATGAGGAATAACGGGTGAATATGAGGGAAAAATCCGGGGACGGTAGGTGTATCCGGATTTCGATTGAAAGATACAGACGAATGACTAATAATTTGGAGTTGTTGATAAATGGGAAATCTTGTTCAAATCAATCTTACTATAGTATGCTAGTCGTCATATTTTTTTATTACCGGGGGAAAAAGTTTTCAAATTTAAATGTGCACAAGGATGGAGGGCGAAAGCTGAACAGGATTTCCGGCGGATGAGATCAGTTTGAGTTACGCCGATCAGGTAATTAAACACGTTTTTCCTCATTTTATTGTAACCCTGGGCCAGCAAAAACAGTATAAAGCCCCGGACAACTTATACCCTCTGCCGACTAATGCCTGTATTCAAGCGAAAAAAGATTTTGTCAATCTGTTACGGCTGGCTATCTTCGTCATGTCCGATGCAATGGAGGATAACACCACCGAATACCCTGCTCAATTCCATTCAATTATTACAAAGTCTTATTAATTCCCAACTGGTTAACCTAACCGCCCGAACGAATACCTCTTTCATATGAAGCGAATTCTTACGCTCCTGTCATTCCTGTTTTTATCCGCATCTGCAATGGCGCAGACGGATTTGTCCGTAACAGCCATCAACGCACCGGTAAGCGGGTGCGCGCTGACGGCCACCGAAAATGTTACGATCAGGATCTTCAACTTCGACGCCACACTGCCTGCAGGAACAATGTTCGATGTTTCTTATACGATAAATGCAGGCGTTCCTGTAGTTGAAACTGTAACCCTCGCTGTGCCACTCACTTCCAATACAGCGATGAACTATACATTTACGACCCAGGCTGACCTTTCAATTCCAGGCACTTACACTTTTG
>DATDOQ010000320.1:0-11572 GCA_035293205.1 Bacteroidia bacterium | reverse complement strand
ATTTTACAACAAACTGCCTGCTGTAAAGAAGCTGATCCGACGCTGCCACAATCGTGTACGTTCCCTTCAACAATTCCGGGTCAGCCAAAACAGCTTCCAACAGGTTTTCCGACCAGCTTATCTCAACTTTGGAATAATATTCATTACCATCGATGTTACGCACGATGATCAGCTTTTGTTTATTGGCAGTCTTCGAATGCGTTACGACGGGCGAAACCGGCTCTCCTTTTTCATTGAATTTAACGGGAACCGCGTTGGACAAACGGATACTGTTTTCTGCGTCCTTGAAACGGATGCGATAATACGAAACACCTTCAAACGGCGTAAAATCCGTTTCAAAAAATTCTGTGACTACATCCGATCCCTGGACTTCACTGAGCTGCTTATAGTCAATTCCGTTGTTTGATTTTTCCAGGTAATAAGTTTGGACACCTTTCAGCTCGGGAGTCCACGACAGCAAAACCTGCTTCCCGCGGGGAAGGGCATTGAAGCTTGTCATCGAAACCGTAATATTGGTTTCAGTAACAGCCGGAAGCAGGCAGGAATATCCGGCCAGGAGAATTGTGAAAATGGAGCGCATGGGGTTGGGTCAGTGAATTTTAGGCAAGCAAAGGTAAATAAATAAACAGTATCGGCTAAAATTCGCATTTTCCAATGATGCCTGTAGCTGTTTAAATGCAAAATTGTATTTCGGGGATCCGGTTACAGCTATTAAAAACTTTGGTTACTGTTCACCCTGCCAGTAATAAAAATTTAACCGCTGAGGTCCGCAGAGAAAATAAACCGCAGAGAACCACTGAGAAAGAATAAATACTGACTCCGCGCGCCGATAGCTATCGGCACTCTGCGAAAAACTCTGCGGAACTCTGCGGTTATCAGTAATTATGTTATCAATAGAATAGATCTGAATAGTAACAAACTTTGCAACAATCCTGCCCCTGCTCAGCTATCTTTGTGACATGATCCGGATGCTCATTGCTTTCCTTTTTTTCGCGCTGAACGGTTATGCGCAAAAACCGTTTGGTACGATCGCGTTCTGGAATGTCGAGAACCTTTTTGATACGATCGATGATCCTGCCATCAATGACGCGGAATTTTTGCCTGGCGGTAAAAACAAGTGGACTGCTGAAAGATATAAGACAAAGCTCAACCGGCTGTCGAAGGTCATTCTTGCCATGAATACAGGCCGCGGACCGGATCTGCTTGGTCTGGCCGAGGTTGAAAATTATCAGGTGTTGTGTGATCTTACAACCTGCATGCCATTGAAGCGAAAGAAATATGGCATTGTCCATTACGATTCGCCGGACAGGCGCGGGATCGACGTGGCGCTGATTTATAAAAAAGACAGGTTTACGGTGCTGGGCTCAAAACCCATCAGCCTTTCCACTTCAAAAGACACATTTTATACACGCGATATTCTGCTGGTGAAAGGCGTACTGAGGGGTAAAGACACCCTTTACATTTTTGTCAACCACTGGCCTTCACGCAGGGGCGGACAAGCTGCAAGCGAACCAAAACGAATGCTCGCGGCGCGCGTTCTGCGAAAGGCACAGGACAGCATATTGCGGATGAATCCGCGGGCGCAAATGCTGGCAATGGGCGATTTTAATGATGAGCCGACTGATAAAAGCGTACGCCTTCTTCACGAGGCCGAAGATATTCCCGGCGGTTTCATCAACCTGATGGATTCGCTCAAAGCAGCTGGTGATGGCTCGTATCATTACCGGAAAGAAAAAAACATGCTCGACCAGATCCTGGTCACGCGATCACTGCTGGATCAGCGTCACCTCTATGTGAGCCGGAAACCTTCCATTGTAAAATTTGACTGGACAACCGGACAGAATTATAAGAATGATGACCCCGGGCCCCTGCACACTTACGCTGGCTCTTTTTACATTGGCGGTTACAGCGATCATTACCCGGTGATGGTTACCATTTATTTTGCCCCGTAATAGATCATGTCGAAAAAAGTAAGGGAGGATTTGCGGAAGCTCGTTGATCTGCTCGTGATTGAGAAGGATGAAGATTATGCGCAATATGTGGCGCAGGTTGAGCGCTGCAGCATCGGTGAACGAAGAAAAAACGGTGTAACCTGGTATCCGGTCCGCATTATTTCCGAAGAGCTGGGCGCTGCTGATAATCTTACGATCGAGATTGAACGCACACAGGGTTTGGACGAGCTGCATCAATTCTCCGGGGGAAAGCTGGTAGAAATTTTCAGCAATTCGGGTGAAAAAGGTTCGGAAGCCTGGAAATTTCCCGGCACGATCAAACAGGTCTGGGCGAATCGTATGCGCATAGCGTTTAACACGGATGAGGTGCCCGGCTGGGCGGAGCGCGGGAAGATCGGTTTGAATTTGCTTTTCGATGAAGCCGGGTACCGCGAGATGCTGATCGCGCTTCAAAAAGTGATGGACGCGGAAAATTCCCGTCTCGCTGAATTGCGCGATATTTTTTACGGCGAAGAAAAAGCGCGGTTCAGAAAAAAAGATGAAAAGCTATTAATGTCCGGACTGAACCAATCGCAGAATGAAGCTGTGCGCCTGATCGATGCCGCCGAAGATGTGGCAGTTGTGCATGGTCCGCCCGGCACGGGAAAAACAACCACGTTCGTGCACGCCATCCGTTATGTCCTCCTGCACGAAAAACAGGTGCTTGTTTGCAGCCCGAGCAACGTGGCCGTTGACCTGCTCACCGAAAGGTGCGTGCGCGAGGGAATAAGTGTATTGCGTTTAGGAAATCCGGCGCGCGTTTCCGAAGATGTCATTAATAATACGCTGGATATGCGGATGACGAGACACCCTAATTACAGCGAGCTGAAAGAATACCGCAAACGCGCCGAAGAATTTTTTTCAATGGCAAAAAAGTACAAACGGAATTTCGGACATTCGGAAAGAAAACAGCGCAATCTTTTATACACGGAAGCTAAGCAGCTCATGAAAGATGCCACCGCGCTCGAGGATTATATTCTGTGGGAGCAGTTTGACAACTGCCAGGTGATCGCCTGCACACCTGTGGTTGCAAACAGCCGGCTGATGCGCGACAGATGTTTTCGCACCATTTTTATTGATGAAGCAGCCCAGGCGCTGGAACCCATGTGCTGGATCCCGATCCTTCGCGCGGAGCGTGTGATTTTCGCGGGAGATCACTGGCAGCTTCCGCCCACGGTAAAATCGCGGAAAGCCGAAGCTGGCGGATTGAAGGATACGCTGTTTGAGCGGATCGTCCGCACGCAGCCGCAAGCCACCGCGCTATTGCGAACCCAGTACCGGATGCATGAGAAGATCATGCAGTTTTCAAACCGGATGTTTTATGAAGGAAAGCTGGAGGCGGACCTGACAGTTAAAGACAATTTGCTCAGCTTTGATACGGCGGATGATTTGCTTGTGCGTCCGGTGGAATTCATTGATACCGCCGGTTGCGGATTTAACGAAGAGCAAAATCCCGAAACATTGAGCATCAGCAATAAAGAAGAGGCTGATCTTTTGCTGAAACATCTTGGCAACGTACTGGCGCAATACGACCGCAAGCCGGATGAATTTTTAAGAATTGGAATAATCGCGCCTTACAAGCAGCAAACCGAATATTTAGCCGCGCAGCTTGAATTGCAGGAATATGTAAAAGAATCGCGCCACCATTTTTCCGTGCGGACCGTGGATGGTTTCCAGGGACAGGAACGTGATATTATCTGCATCAGCCTTTGCCGAAGCAACAACCGCGGTGAAATCGGTTTCCTTGCCGACACACGCCGCATGAATGTAGCGCTCACCCGCGCCAAACGAAAGCTGCTTGTCTTCGGCGACAGCGCGACACTAGCGAATCATTCTTTTTACAGGAAGTTCCTGGATTACGTGGAAGAGATCGGCGCGCACAGGAGCGCGTGGGAGTTTTTGGGGGTGTAGGTTTTTTATTAGAACAAGGTACTCGGTCATCTATTCCAATTCTCAATCTTTAATCCACCAATTGCAGAAAAATGTTTTACGTTGTTAGTTATCAAGGTCAAATCATTTTCAAGAGCAATTCCAGCAATCAGTATATCTGACGACCCGATGGTTATACCTTTCTTTCGCAAATCAGAATAAACCATTGCGGATCTTCTTGCCGAGTCATCAGAAATATGAATCACAATATTTGCAGCGATGAATAATTCAAATTCCCGAATTTGTTTTTCCGCACCCCGATAGATCAATCCAGCCATGACTTCGTAGTAGCTGATTATTGACAAGTTGAGCTGTCCAAATTGGTGTAGATACTCTGAAAACTTTTTGGAAATCTTATCGTTTCCTCTAAAAAAGAAAACAAGAATGTCGGTATCTATTATGGCTTCTGTCACGTTCAGTCAATTCGGCGATCGTTCCGCCGGTTTTCATGAAGCTTATCGGCAAGTTCAGAAAAGAAATTTGATTCCAAATCTTTCCATGCACCTGAAAGTTCCAGACTTTGATACTTAGTACTAACGTCGCGTTCAATTCTTATCAAAAGTTTATCTATTTCAGTCAACTTATCAGTCGACAAACGCTGAATGATCCTGATAATGCGGTTACGGAGACGATGTCGAATGTCCATAGTACAAATATAAAGATTTCCGGGGTCAGTTCCGAGCAAACTTCCGTAACGCTTTGTAGATTTTAGGATGAGCGCTTTTCGGCATCCGCCAACCGGCGGATTAATCCGGAGCACTGCGCTTCCTGTAGCCGTCCGCAGTGGCAGACCTGTGAAGAGCGAAAAACCCAGCCTATTCCAAACGTAATGTTACCAGCGAGGCATTTTTGCCGGGTCACATAACTATTCCATTAATTATTCTTGCTGTTAGGGTCGCAATAATTCCAATTGTCAAAAACATATATTTTTTGTTAATAGTATAAATTTCCCGAATTTCCTCTTTGCAAATTGTCCAAAGAGTTCCTGCATAAAATAGTAATGTCAAGATATGAGTTGTCAGTGAGGCCTTAGGAAATATGTTGTAAATTGGAGAAAAGCCTGATGATTGCATATCTAATGTCAAAATTAAAAGTCCGGCAGTGCTAACAGCCGAATACGTCAGGAATATTGCTAAAAGTGTCCACCCGCTTTTTTTCCGTTTGTAAAACAAAATTATAGCTGTCAGAACAACGAGTAATGACAAAAAATACAGAACCACACTCCAATCCCATTTTGCACCACTGTCGGTAAACATAAAACTTATTATCTCAAACCCTTTATAGAGCTGAAACAGGCCTAATCCACCAAAAACAATACTTATGATTTTAATGATTTTGTCTGAGCCTGGTTTTTCGGTTTGAAATTGGTTAACCGCAGACAAAGATTTCACTGCAATATTTTTCACTTTGTTTTCTATGTCTTTTTTCTTTTGGCCTTTCTCATCTTGAATTTGTTTTAGTGCAGCCAGTTCGCTTTTGGCAATTTCAATATCCTGGGCGCTAAGATTTCGGGATGCATAAATTATTCTGGCAGTTTCAACAGCTAGTGGTTGGTAGTCGCCCGGACTATCAATAATTTTTAGCAACTCTGAATTACTGTATGCCTTAAACTTTTCTGCAAAATCAGTCATTATTGTCATCGGTTAGGTCAGGGGCACCTTAAAAAATCAATGCTTCCCTTTCTGAAGACTTGCAAGAAGAAAAGCCGCGAATTACACAACCCTGCCTGCGCACTGGCCCTCGCGCCGGCCGGCAGGATAGGCAAGGATTATTCGAAACAATACCCCTGTGGGGATAGTGATGCCTTTAGCCGCGTCATTTATTGTCGCACGACTTTAAATGTTTTGTATAATCGTCCATAAATTTATCACGCAGTTTTTTATAGTCGTCAACGCTCTCAAAATGCCTGTATTCGGGCTTCATATTGTTGAAGTAGAAAAAAACAGTTATGTCGTTGCCGGGAAACATGATAAATGTTCCAAGCGTGCTACCCTTTTCAATTGAGCTACGGCTTAAACCATACACATTGCATCCGTTAAATGTTAGCTCAAGAATGTCTTTCGATTCCATTCCCTGTGAAACACCGTTTAGATATTTTAGATTTTCAATCAGACTAGTTGTGTCTGCCGCGTATGATTTATTGTCGGACAATTCTACTTTTAAATTTACGAATGGAGCTTTCTTGTCGTTGTTATACAAAACACGGTAACCGTCAATCCTGGTAATGGTTACTTCTCCGTTGTTCGTTTTAAGCTTTCTTGACTTTTCCGAATCTTTTGGAAGGCGGTCCGCCGGTTCTGCTGTCAAGCCGTTTGACCCCTGGAAAGAAAGAAAACAATTTCCGATTTTGTCTTTTGCCACAAAACTTAAAAGTCCTGCTGTCAACAAAATTGTCGAAATGAAAATTGATTTTGTTTTCATAATGTTTGTTTATAGTTGTCGATGTTCAGTTAGCATTATTGTTATTCAGCAGTTTCCAACGCTGTTTTCTTTCCATTTTGATATTTATAAAATGCTTTGAAACTTTTTGAAAATCCAAAATGATAAACAGCCGCAGAGTATACAACTAGCATTACCAGTAAAGGAATTTTAGTCGCAAAATGTCCTCCCGTAAATACCAATCCAAATAAAGCGCCTAAAATCGCCAGTGAGAAAAGCACTAATGAGGTAATTTTCGCCCAGTATTTTCCTTTATAAGTTACTATTAAAAGGCCAATTGTCAATAAAAATCTGATTCCCTGCTGAACCAGTTTTTTAGTTTCTATTTCTGGCCGAATTACGTGGTAAAAATAAATCGTATGGATGGAAACAAGCAAAATACTGATTGATATTAGTATCGTTCTATTCTTTCCGGTTTTAGTTAATTCATTCATTTGTTTTATTTTAAATCACTTTATCAACTGATCACGGATCTTATTAGCATGGGCAATCAAACTCATGCCAACAAGCGCATTAGTACCTGCCGTGAGATCGACTTCATTTTTATCGTTGTCCAGCCACCGGATCAATTGGGCCTGGTAAAAATAGTATCTGTCTTCCGTTATTTTCGTTTTGTTAGGATCAAACATAACAGTATCAGTAATTGGCCGGTTATACTCGTAATGTTTATCCAGTACAAATATTAATTGTCCTTTTTCAAAATAAAATTCAAGCCCGGTTTTCCCCGTTTCGCCGAAATAAGTGATTTCAATTAACACCAGACTGTCGTTTTCAAAATAGCCAATGACTTCACCACCTTCGGAGGACTGGTCCCAAATAGCTGTTTCGGTAGTGTCATAGCTTTGAAGATTATCACGAATGTGTTTATATTTTTCTTTAATGACAACAATTATAGAGTCAGTGACTTGGGCGTGGATAAAATTGAGTGGCCCAAACAGAAATGCGAGAAAAGCAAGATTACGAATCTTCATTACCAGGGCCGATGGTTTCATACAGTAAATATAAAATTTTATGTAATAAATTAACTTTTATGACATTAAAATGATATAATCCCTTTTTTGTTTACTTTTTAGTCCATATAAGACTAAAAAGATAAACATATCTTTTAATAAGTTATATTTGAATACAATTTCGCGTTTTGATAGCCACAGGGTGAAATGACACCCTGAAAGCCAATTTAAATCGGGAAATAAATTAATCCAAATCAATTATGAGCAACGCCATCAAAATATTGCTTGTCGAAGACTCTGATGATGATACGTATCAACTGATAAGGTATTTAAAGAAAGAAGGCATTAAATTCAGTTATCTGAGGGTCTGGCTTAGGGAAACATTTATTAATGCCCTTAAAGAGGATGATTACGATTTGATAATTGCTGATCAGATGCTTCCACAATTCAGTGGTATCGAAGCCTTCCGGATCGCGAAAAAAGAGAATAAGGGTATTCCCTTTATCTTAATCACCGGTAGTGTATCCGAGCGGACATTGATGGAATATGCCAAAGAAGGGGTTAATGATTATATCCTCAAGGACAACCTGCTGCGATTGTCATTAGCAATTGACAATGTTCTGAGCAGGAAAAGAATAGAAAATCTTCATCAGGAGCTGGAGTTATCTTACAGCGAAATCAGGAGCAGCATTGATTATGCGAACCTGATTCAGCGCGCAATGTTACCGGATGAATTTGTGTTGCGCTCCAAATTCCCGGGTTCATTTGTTTACTTTCATCCCAAAGATATTTTGAGCGGAGACTTTTACTGGTTCAGAGAAGAAGAAAATATATTTTCAGTAGCAGTCGCGGATTGCACCGGTCATGGTATTCCAGGGGCATTATTGTCTATGATGGGAATTAATATCCTTTACGAAATTATCGTTACTAAAAAAGCAACGCAACCATCCGTGATTTTGAGCAATTTGAATAAACAGGTCCAAAAGGTACTTAGGAATGGCGTCACGACTCTGAATGATGGAATGGACATCGCAATATGCTCAATTGATTTATTGAATATGAACATGATGTACGCCGGCGCTAATCGCCCATTGTTCATTGGGAGGGGTGACAGCATAATTGAATATAAACCGGATAAAAAATCAATCGGTGGAATAGATAATAATAAAATTCATTTCAATAATCATCATATTCCTTTGCAAAGCGGTGACAGAATATTTCTTTTTACCGATGGATATGCCGATCAGTTTTCGGATAAAACAGATAAAAAGATGACAGTGAAACGGCTAAAAGATGTGTTATCACTAACAGTCGGTCTTAAATCCGACGAGCAAAAAAAGTATATAATAAATTACTTTGAGGATTGGAAAGGTAACAAAGAGCAGATAGATGATGTGTTATTGCTATGCGTTCAGATACAATAATTTGATTTGAAATTACCGGAGAGGTCGCAACGAATTACACAAATTATTAGGAACAATTCGTGCAATCGGAAGCAAATAAATGGCATGAATCAGTGCCGGAAAACCGTTTTAAGTAATGTTGTATTTATTCCCGTATAAATTTAATCGTACGCTTATTTCCATCTGGCGTAACTACATTCAGGAAATAAATGCCGGAATTAAAGCTGCCTGCATCGATGACGGTATTTTCGCTGATAATGCTTGCTGAATAAACAAGCTGTCCGGGCAGATCGGTAATTTCAATGATGCAACCAGGCTCGAATGGTTTCTCCAGAATGAACGTATTGCTGACAGGATTTGGATAAAGAACATAACCCACTGCTTCGGGCGGCGCGGGAGCTGAAGCCGGATCTTCAAAATGATTATTGATATATACTGTTCCTGTGTTTTGCGCAGACGGCGAACCATTATCCGTAGCAGAAGCGATTACCGTATAGATACCCGGTGAAAGACCCGCCGAATGGAATGTGCAGGAATATGCTTTGAACTCCGGCGTATTTACGGTCTGAACATAACTGAGTGCGGAAGCGGGCGCAGTGGTGGTGATCGTTGCGGTTACATCCTGGGAAATTTCGGGAGTCATAAAATAAAATTCGAATACGATCGAATCGGCATTCGTGGTACGTAAAGTATCACCGGTATAAACATCGATCGTGTCACAAATTGTACTGTTCATCACCAGCGGCGGCACATTACCTGTCATGGCTGTATTGAAATAGATCTCCTGGTCATCCAGCCAATCAACGCCATCGGCAGAACCATACGGCCCGTCGAAAGCATAACCGGACTGATCATTTCGAGTAACCTGGAAATAATCGACACCGTTCCCTTCATTGCATCCTACAGTAGAAGGAACGCCGCCATAGCCGTTGATACCGCCCGAAGCATCGCCGGTTGTCCAGCTCATATCGCCATAACAAAATGAAACATTTGATCCCGATGGAATGATTGTATCTGTTCCATCGGTAATGATCAGTTGGAAAGTATTCAATAAGTTGGTATGCATACTGAAATAGCCGACATTCTCCCATTTGACGATCATGTGCGTAGCTGTTACCCGGTAATACACCAATCCACTGGCCGGATCGCGGGTATCAACATCGGCCCAAAAAGGCGCTATCATATCATAAATGGATGATGGAAATGAATCTGCCGTAAATGAGTAGAAGGGTGAATCAAATGAAATATTTCCGTTATTATTAATGAAAAGTGTGTCGTGGGTCGCTCCATAAAAATTAAAGGCAAACGGAAGCGGAATTGCACCCGAAGAACCGTCATCATTTCGAAAATCAGGGCTCGTTCCAATTGTAAATGGAACAACCTGGAATGTTGTGTCAAGCGGAATCATACAATTACAAACACTTTGCGTCTGAATGGGGCCATCGTATCTGGCCGGTGATTCCTGACCGCTCTGATTTGGAGCGAGAATACGGTAATTCACATTTGGGTCAAGCTGGCCAGCGGCTTTTTTCTGATCGTATTCTGCTGGTGTTATCATTTGCTGCGATAGCAGGGAAGTACATAAAAAAACTGCGATGATGAATAGGAACTGTTTCATAATAAATGGCCTTTGGTTTAGAAACTCTTATGCAAGTTACGATAAAGTTTCATAGCAGCATTGCGAATTTAGAATGCAACAATTCGAACTTTTACGCTGCACTGACTGCAAGTGAGTAATTAAATATACTCGATTATAAATTGTTTCGCAGAATCAAGCAATCCCTGCTAGAAATCTTTAGGTATGGCTGATTGCATATTGATGATTGCAAATATTGCCCATTGCATACTGCCCCTTTGCACTACCTCTCCCTCCCCATCAACCCCTCCACCCACTCCCTAAGCACATCCTTTTTCGCCGCAAGCGCGTCAATGCTCTCCAGCTCCGCAATTCCTTTATCGAAATATTTCCGCATCTCTGCTACCGCCAGCCTGCGCACATCCAGCGCGTCATAGAGCGCTTTCACACCCTCTACTTTTGCCCTGGCATCTGCTGACGAAACATTCATCCAGTTCTGCAATTCTTCTTTCTGGTAATTCGAAGCGAGCGCGAGCGCCTGCAACAGCAAAATTGTTTTTTTATTTGAAAGAATATCGCCGCCATTCGTTTTGCCGACTTTTCCCGACTCGCCGTACACATCGAGAATATCGTCCTGCAGCTGGAACGCCACGCCTACATGCTTTCCAAAAGCGTAAAGCTTTTTTGCTTCTTCCGGCGAAGCATTTACGCATAACGCGCCGATCTCAAGCGAGGCCGCCAGCAACACCGCGGTCTTCAGGCTGATCATATTCAAATAATCCGCGATGGAAACCTGTGTGCGCGTTTCAAAATCCATATCGAGCTGCTGGCCCTCGCATACCTGCAAAGCGGTTTGTGTGAAAAGCTCCAGGATGACCGGCAGATTTCCCGGCGGACACTGCGCGATCTGGCGGAAAGATTCGGTGTACATCGCATCACCGCTGAGGATAGCGACATTGTTATCCCATTTCTTGTGCACGCTCGGTTGGCCGCGACGCAATGGCGCTTTATCCATAATGTCGTCGTGCAAAAGCGTAAAGTTGTGAAATAACTCAACTGATTTCGCCGCGGAAATCGCGCGTTTTACATCTTCTGAAAACATTCCCGCCCCCATCAGCACGAGCAGCGGACGCATTCTTTTTCCCGGAAGCGAAAGCGTGTAGCGAATCGGATCATATAGTCCCGGCGGATTTTGCGGCAATGCTTTGCTGTACTCCGCAAACGAAGTTTCGATTAATTGCAGGTATGCTGCTATATCCACTGTTTACAGAATATATGAAGTGT
>DATDOQ010000319.1:0-2619 GCA_035293205.1 Bacteroidia bacterium | reverse complement strand
TGCACAATATGACCATTCACGATGAGCGCTTTGTTTTCAAAATCTTCTATGATTGTTCCGGGAAAGGGGCCATGAACGGAATCCATGCGGAGCAGGTCGGCGCGTTTTACAATTTCTTCGTCGCTGTTTCCGCGTGTGACGATCGCGCGCAGACGCAGCTGGTCGCCTTTGCCTGCCTGCGCAATAAGCTCACGCGCCGCAAGCCGTCCGATGCGGCCAAAGCCATAAAGGATAACATCCTTCGGCGTGATCGTGCTTTTTTCTTCCCCGATAAAATCTTGCAGCTTATCGGTTACAAATGCCCGGATGGAATCATACTTGCCACCCTCTTCGGTCCATTCCGCGCAGAGGCGGCCGATATCGATCCGCGAAGGCGCGAGATTCAGCTTTGCCAGCTCACCGGCAAGATCTGTAGTTTCACGCACATTGATGGGGCGCTTGATAATATTCTTCGCATACTGGTGCAAATTCATGATCTCACTCGGGCTGCGATCAATCAACTGGTTCCGGAAAATAATCAGCTCAACTGATCTTTCAAACCAGAGTTTTCCGATATGCCCGATCAGCTCAATGGCGGCGCGCTCATTGCTGATCCAATCCTGCAATTCCGTTTCGTATGACCTGGCTTTTCCTTTCAACGGCTCAATGGTTTCAAGTGTCATGGTGATGTTGAAGAATTAAAATTACTTGTGTGGTGAAAATTAAATTCCATCCGCCGAAGAGGCGGACCAAATTCCAAAAGAAATTACAAATTCCAATCCCGATATCCATCGGGAGACAAATTCCAAAATGTAGGTCCGATGTATGCGGAAGCACTTTTATAAAAGCAACAGCCGCAAAGATGTGCGGAGAACTTTTCAGTTTGTTCCGTTCTTTGCGGCTGTTTTATCAGGTGCATTTTCTTATCCGAGGTAAGCTTTCAGCAGCTTGCTGCGAGAGCTATGGCGCAGGCGGCGAATTGCTTTTTCTTTTATTTGTCTTACACGTTCGCGTGTGAGGTCGAATTTTGCGCCGATCTCTTCGAGCGTGAGGCCGTGCTGGCAACCGATTCCGAAGAAAAGCTTGATCACATCGCGCTCACGTTCAGTAAGCGTTGCGAGCGAGCGTTCAATTTCTTTCTGAAGCGATTCATTCATCAGCAGGCGGTCAGCGCGCGGTGAATCGTGGTTCACCAGCACATCCAGCAGGCTGTTGTCTTCGCCATTCAGCAAAGGAGCATCCATTGATACGTGGCGGCCGGAAACACGCATGGTGTCGGCAACTTTGTCTTCGGGAAGCTCAAGAACCTGTGAAAGCTCTGCCGCGGTTGGCTCGCGTTCGAATTGCTGCTCGAGTCGTGAATAAGCTTTATTGATCTTATTGAGCGAACCGACCTGGTTAAGCGGAAGGCGCACAATACGCGACTGTTCAGCAAGCGCCTGGAGGATCGACTGGCGAATCCACCATACGGCGTATGAAATAAATTTGAAACCGCGGGTCTCATCGAAACGGCGGGCTGCCTTGATCAATCCGAGATTACCTTCGTTGATCAAATCGGGAAGACTTAATCCCTGGTTCTGGTATTGTTTGGATACAGAGACGACGAAGCGCAAGTTTGCTTTCACCATTTTGGCCAAAGCTCTCTCATCTCCTTCACGAATCTTTTTGGCCAGGACCACTTCTTCTTCCGCAGTGATCAGATCTTCCCTACCGATTTCCTGTAAATATTTGTCGAGAGAAGCGCTTTCGCGGTTCGTGATCGACTTGGTGATTTTTAGTTGTCTCATTTCTTGATTTTCGTTTAAAACTCCTAAAGAAAGAACGGTTAGGAAGAGTCCGCTGACCCCTGAAATCCGCCGCAAATTTACGACCATATTCAGGTAGAGTCAAGTATTATCTTAATCTTTTTATAACAAAACGTTAAACTGTTGATATTGTTGATGTAATAAGGCTTAAAAATCGATGAATCACCAACTTATGCCGATGAATGGCTTTACATTCCGAACGCATAATAGGCTTTTGAACCATTCGGATAAACCCCTTCAATCAGGATTCCGCCCTTCTTATTATCGAGCGTTTCCTTCAATTCTTCCGGCGAGCTCACCTTCTTTTTGTCCACATTCGTGATGATAAAACCTTCGCGAATTCCCGCATTTCGCAGCTTTCCGGGACCCATTTTCGAAACGCGCAATCCGTTTTCGATATTCAGTTTCTGCAATTCTTCGGCTGCGATCGTTTCAAAAGTTGCCCCAAGCGATTCGGCGACGTTGAGCTTATCTTCTTTCTCCATCAGCGCCGTGGAATTGTTCTTGTTTTTCAGCACAACTGTGGCCGTTTTCAGCTTGTCATTCCGGGAATAGGTCACCGCAACTTTTTCTCCCGGGCGAAAACGGTTGATCTGCTCCTGTAATTCGGCGACATTGTTCACTTTCACAGCGCCGATCTGGATGACTACATCACCCGGCTCTATTCCTGCATCCGATGCAGCGCCATCATCAATTACGCCATCCACATAGACGCCTGACAAAGCATTGAGACCTTTCTCTTTTACAAGCGCCGCGTCCACATCACGGATTTTTACACCGAGATAACCACGCTGCACAGTGCCAAATTCCATCAGGTCGGCCACCACTTTTTTCA
>DATDOQ010000318.1:0-7267 GCA_035293205.1 Bacteroidia bacterium | reverse complement strand
AAAAAGAAATGATGGAAAAATGAATGCTTGCTTCCGTAATGATCGCTAAAAAGACAGTGCCGCTTTGGGTTAAGGTGACGAAGCCAGGGTCGTTAAGGGGTTAAAGTGAAGTGATTTTTTAGAACAAATTTTGCCTTGTGTTGAAAGGGGCGAAAACAACCACGGGTAAAAAACGAGGTATGCACGGAACACTGAGGAAAAATCTTGTAGGTCAACGTTTCCTGTTTACAAACCAATTCACTTATCCGCCTACCTCCTACTCTCTGGGGTGGTACGTGCGCATCACTAATAAGCATTTCAGCACATCAGCACATTTTTTCCCGCCTATCGCCTACTACCCGACCGCCTACTAAAAAGATCAGGGGCAACTTCCTTTCGGAAATCGCCCCTGTCAAAACAAACAGACCTGTAAGCCGGGTTCTGTATCTTCCGCGAACGAATCGCCGAAGCTTCTGTCATTTCTCTGCGATCCCGGTCACCCGGAACCTGAAGCAACCTACCCATTGAATACTGTCGCAATTAACAGCTGAAGCGGGCCGCTTCCTCCACATGCGTGGATTTCAACTTATTTGGTTTTTCAACACCTGGGGTTTACCCCCGCAACTGTCACCAGTTACGCCGTGAGCTCTTACCTCGCGTTTTCATCCTTGCCAGCCGAAGCTTTAGCGTAGGCTGGCTTTCCAGCACCACTTCACTCCGACTGGTGGTTTAGTTTTCTGTGGCACTTTCCATAAGCCGGTTGTTGCCTTCCGGCCCTCTTCCCGTTAGGAAGCAGGCTGCCCTGTGTTGCCCGGACTTTCCTCTGCAACCGCCGAAACGATCACAGCGACAGAATAGTCTGAATTACAAAGATCGGGAAAATAAAGTACGAAAAATGAAGATGAATACGAATTGCCAATTTCCCACTATTCCCACTTTCCCATTTATCCGCCGAAACTTTAGCGTAGGTGGATTTTCCCATTTATCCGCCGAAGCTTTAGCGTAGGTGGATTTTCCCATTAACACATTAGCATATTAGCAAATTAAATTATCTCCACCTCCGTCGCCCCAAAACCAAACCGCTGATAAGAAGCGTCGTGATAGCGAATCCCTTTTACTGTGGAAAGAATTTTCTGAATCTCCTGCTTCAGCCGGCCATTTCCCACACCGTGAATAAAAATAATGCGCTGGCAACGATTCAGCATCGCCTCGTCGAGCTCCGACTGCATTTTACGCAACTGAACATCGAGCAGTTCGGCATTGCTCATTCCTGAATAATTTTCGAGCAATTCTTCGATATGAAGATCCACCTCTTTTTCTGTCTGCTGATTTTTTCGCGATGGCGTTGACTGTTTTGCGGCAACCGGTTTGTCTTTTTCAGCTACCATTCGCCGGATGTCTTCGGCAGTAAACGTCACCTGTTCCTTCGTAATCTCCTTCTCCAGCAGCTCCACTTCAGAGACATACGCTTTTTTGCCAACCAAAGGGTGGTCGCTGAATGTCGCGTCCTTAAAAAATTTCACGCCTTTTAAACGCAGCTGATCGGATACGGGCGCATGCGCAGGATAACGTTCTTCCTCGTAGAACAGCACATCCGTTTTGATCATTCCCCAATTATCAATTTCCTGCGGGGTGAGTGAATCAATATCCGCAATGTAACGTGGTTCCAGCGAGCCGGACTGTGCGCAGATCCATTGTGCGCCGTCTTTGAATGACACCGTGAAATAAATGTTGTAATCGGTATGGTTATAAAGCGAGAGATCAATTTTTCCCGCTGAAGGGAAAGCCTGGTGTTGCGGAATAAAAACAAGAAATACACCATCGGGGTAGTTATGCGCAGCCAATGTGGTGTCATCGTCAACAGAATCATCCGGATGAACAGTTTTTTCGACGGGCTGCCTTGTCTTTTCCCATTGAATGGGTTCTGCCGGAACCAGCTGATTTTCAGGATAAGGATATTCAAACCCATTTTCCACTTCCACCATAACTAAACCGCCGCCCAGAATGCGTGTAACAATTCCATCACCTTTTTCGTCCAGGAAACGGACTTTATCACCTTTATGAAATTCCATGCAATAATAAATTTGTTAAAGTAGGGATGCGAATTCTCTGGTTCTTCCCAAACTATCAGACGCGTGATAAATTTCCTTCCATCACGGTTTGATAAAGCTTTTCATACACAGGAAGAATTTTCCGGATGTCAAACTTTTTCGCGTGTTCGTAAGCGCCGCTTTTAAAATGCTGCAGGCTTTCTTCCGTCGAAAGTATGGTGATGGCATTTTCAACCATGTGGTCAATATCACCCACGTTGCTTGTAAAACCGGTGACGCCATTGATATTCACTTCAGGCAATCCGCCTGTGTTGGTGGAAATAACCGGCACCTTCGAAGCCATCGCCTCCAACGCGGCAAGACCAAAACTTTCCGTTTCGGATGGGAGGATAAAAAGGTCGGCAATCGCCAGAACTTCTGAAGGGTTCAGCACTTTGCCCAGTGAAAAAATATCTTCACAATTCCGCATATCGCGGCAGAGCCGTTCAATATTCGCCCGCTCCGGTCCGTCGCCGACGAGGATAAGCTTGCAGGAAATTTTTTTTCGCACCTTGTCAAATACCCGCAGCACATCTTCCACCCGTTTTACTTTCCTGAAATTCGACACATGCACCATTACACGTTCACCATTGGGCGCGAACATGTTTTTCTGGCAGTTTTTTGTTTGTTGCCCATAATCTTCCAGGCAAATAAAATTGGGGATCACTTCAATTTCCCGTTTTACTCCGAAATAGAGGAACGTGTCGTTTTTGAGGCTTTCAGAAACGGCTGTGACAGCATCGGATTTGTTGATGGCAAAGGTGATCACCGGCTCAAACGATGGATCGCGGCCAAGCAGGGTAATGTCGGTGCCGTGCAACGTTGTAATAAAAGGTAACCTTATTCCCTCTTCCAGCAGAATTTGCTGGGCCATAAATGCAGCGCTGGCATGCGGGATGGCGTAATGCACATGCAGCAGATCAAGTTTTTCGCTTTTAACCACGTCCACCAGCCGGCTGGTCAGCACAAGCTCGTACGGCTGGTAATCAAACAGCGGGTAATCTGAAACCGATACTTCGTGGTAAAAAATATTTTCCGTGTACGATGGCAGCCGGACGGGCTGACTGTAAGAAATGAAATGAATTTTATGTCCCTTTTTCGCAAGCGCTTTCCCCAGCTCCGTGGCAACTACGCCGGAACCGCCAAAGGTTGGATAACAGACTATTCCTATTTTCATTAGTAATTAGCAATAAAGCAATTTGCAATCGGCGACAAAGCAATTTGCAATAGTTCAATTAGCAATAAACAGTCAGCAATCGGATAGCAGCAATTGGCAATTAGTGATTTAAATCAACACTTTTTACATATTGCCATTTGCTTATTGCTCTTATTGCATATTGCAAATTGCAATATTGCTATTCGCTCTTCGGGCGTTTAATGGTACAACCCGCCGATACCGTGGTTTTGGTTGTGATCTCTTTGTTTTTAGACATCGCCGTCATTGCATCAAGCAGGTAACGGGTTTTTACATTTTTTTCAGCGCGCGGACTGTCGTCGATGGCGCCGCGGTAAACCAGCTTGTCGTTTTTATCAAAAAGGAAGGACTCCGGCGTACGCGTGGCGCCAAAAGCATCGGCGAGGGCGGTGCCATTATCAAGCGCATAGGGAACAGAAAACTTTTGTTTACCGGCATATTCTTTCATGGAAGCTTTCGAATCATCTGCATCGCGCTGACCTTCATTGGAGTTCACGATCACCATGCCGATCTGCATGCGCTGGGCCTGTGCCATCACCTGCCGGATGCGACCTTCATTCGCTACCACAAACGGGCATGTGTTGCAGGAAAACATAACAAGCAATCCGTTTTCTTTTTTAATTTCCTTCAGCGCAATTTCCTTGTCACCGGTTACATCATAAATTTTCAATTCAGGCGCAGGCAATACCGTTCCGATGGCGATCGGCTGAATATCCGTTTTCTGAAATGTAAATGCACAGATAACGGTAATGAATGGTATCAATAATAGCTTTTTCATGCGTATATTTTTTTTTGACAAAAACAAAGATAAGGCTTGTATCTTAAACCGGCCAGTACTTGTTTTACCATTTAGAAATATGACTGATAAAGCTAGTTCCGTTCAGAATATACAGTGAAAACTTTGTATTGTCAACTAAAACTTACAAAACATAAAAAGCGAAAATTATATCCAGCAAAAGCTCCTCCGCGTTTTTGCAGCAATAGAGTTTTAATTTAGATACATAAATCGTTGATTAATAGGTGAGTGCAAGGATTGCCTGCCTGATGCTTTTTAGAAAGCGTGTAGGTATAGGAACGTTCCTTTGCTGTATATTTCTGTGCTGCTTATCGCAATTTGACTATATTTGCGTTTATTGGCAAATCTGCTTTTGGTTTATAAAAATCTTTCCCCCAGAGATAAGACCCTCGCTTCAATAGATTTTTAAATTAATGAGATGAAGAATTAAAAATGCACTTACAAATTTGGCTGACGTTTAATATTCCAGGCGTCGCCCAATTTCAGTCATTGTTTAAATTCAAAATTTCATTAAAACTATCAGACAGCTCAAATTAACCTTTGTATTCACTTTCTCGTGTACTTAATTCTGACTCGCATGAAAATCCGCGCCATGACTAAGAGATTTACTCTTTTTGGTGTTTTTTGCCTGCTTAATTTATGCTCATCCATAGGGCAAACTCCCGGACTGATATTCGAACCGGCTACCGGGGGCGGAGCTGCGATCCTTGACCCGAATGGAGATGGATTTGTTTCAGGAACAACCAGCGGATTTATTTCTGACGACAAAGCTGAGAGCGAAATACAATACGCTCCTATGTCGTTTCTTTTCCTCGAACCGCACAGCGACCTGGGACCAGGACCGAATTGCGGTTTCACGGATTATGTGGATTCCGGAGACGAAGATCCTACAATGATATATTATGACGGGACGAATGTTCTTATCAGAATGCGCCTGGGAAACGCCCTGCCTAACTCAAAAGGTTATAGCATTCTTATCGACACGGACCAGCTTTTCGGAATTTCGGGATACAACGCGGATCCGAACGCTACACTGGACAATCCCGGATTCGAAGTTGAAATCAACCTGCAAACAGGTTTCGGCGTATATGTTTACAATGTGGATGGAATTTGTCCGGGCGCGCCTGCGTCTTCGTTTTTAGGACACACCAATTACCAGAAATCCGTTGCCCTCACCACTGTATGCAACAACCCGGATTATTTTTACGATTTTTTCATTCCTTTTTCCGCGCTTGCTTCACTGGGAATTACAACTTCTACACCTTTGCGGCTTGCGATCACTACGCAAATGAATCCCCAGCCGGCTATTTGCAATGTTCCTATTTCGGACCTTGCAGGATCAGATGAGGACTGCGCGAATATTGCAGAATGTTATAACGACATTATCCAGAATTATCCGCCCACACCAATTATTGATGTTAATAATGGTCCGGCTCCGGATATGTCCTATTGCCCCGGAATCAACGCACCTATTTTAGCAGGAGCAACATCAGTCAGTGGATATTCAACGCATGCCGACGGGACCCTGATTAAAGTATTTGTTAATGCATCGCAGATCGGAACCACCACCGTTACATCCGGCTCCTGGACCTTGTCCGGAATCTCGCCGGCACTGGCTTCGGGTGCTATTGTTACTGCTTCTGCGACTGCCCCGGGCAGATCAGAGTCTTTCAGCACATGTAATTCAACTGAAATTGGTACAATCTGCACAGCTCCCCTCGCAAACGGACTTGTAAGCGGAAACTCCAAAGCCATTTGCGGTGCGCCGGGCACGGGAATTCCCGGTGCAACGGTGCTTGTTTATTACCAGAATGGCACGCCTTTCAACACCGGATTGGTATCAACGGTAGATCCTGATGGCAGCTTTCTCTGGAAATGCAACGTATCAACCGTCAACTGCAACAGCGGACCTAATTGCATTTCAAACGGCGCCTACTATATAACGCAGACTTTCGGATCGGAATGTGAATCGGATGGTGTCTGGATTTGCATTGGAAGTAATCCAACAACTGCAGCACCGGTAATTACATCGCCTGTTCTCGAAACTTCCAATTCAGTTCCCGGAACTTCAGTGGCAAATGCGACGGTTCAGCTTTGGTCCGGATCAACGTTATTAGGAATAACAACTTCGAATGGAGCTGGAAACTGGACCGTGACTCCTGTTTCGCTTGTTTCAGGTGATGTCCTTACAGCGCTGGCAATTCTTCCAGGACAATGCGCTTCACCGTTGTCATCCCCGGTGACTGTCACACGTGTTACAGATGCTCCGATAATTACCGGGAATTATTGCACTTCAGGGACGATCACTTCGGTAAGCGGGATCTCGGGCGAACCAGCCGGAACGATTATCCAGGTTTACAGGAATGCAGTGGCACATGGATCAGCTACTTCAGTGAATGTGAGTGGAGCTTGGACAGCAAATTCCGGAATTTCCCTGGTGCCGGGTGATGTTATTACAGCCCGTGCAACAGCACCCGGTGCGCTACAGAGTTCCGCATCGAACAGCATAACAGTCGGCAACCAGACCACGAATGCTGTTTCGATAACCACTTCACCTATTTATGAAGGGGCCACTTCTGTAAGTGGAACCGGCGTGAATGGTGATCTCATCACACTCTATGTAGATGGAATTCCGGTTGGAACCACCACCGTTTCAGGGGGTGTTTGGACAGTTTCTGGTCTGAGCCAATTTGCAATTTATGCTACCGGCGAAGTAACCGCTACTGCAACCTCAGCCGGTAATTGTCCAAGTCCGCCAACACCGCCAATCATCGCGCTTTGTATCCTTCCCAACAACGCGCTACAGGTAAATCCAACCGATACCGCTGCGTGCGGAACAAGCACGGTAGCTACGATCACTGTACTTAACACACAGCCGCTGACGTTTTACCAGTTGTATAATGGATCAACTTACGTGGGCACATCCGCGCTCGGAAATGGCGGCAGCATTACGCTGAGTTCAGGAACAATTACCAACACCACCACGCTGACTGTTGTAGCCCTTAAAATCGGCATTCCCGGTTGCACTTCCAACCTGACGGATGTTGTGCAAATCGTCATTAACCAATTCCCGACAATTTCTCTTGTTGCCACCCCTGCAAGCGCGATTATTTGTCAGAATGATTCCACTAATATCGATGTCGGCTCTTCGCAAAACAACTTTACTTATCAATTAAAAAACCTGGCCACGAATGCCAATGTGGGCAG
>DATDOQ010000317.1:0-2947 GCA_035293205.1 Bacteroidia bacterium | reverse complement strand
GGCATTTCTTCCGGTCAGGTGATCGGCGACCTCATCACGGGTGTGCTTGGACCGGAAGTGTCGAAGTTCCGCGATGAAAATGATGAATACCCGATCGTCGTGCGTTACCGCGTGGAAGACCGCAATAATCTCAGCGCGCTGCAAAACATGAAGCTCACTTTCCGCGACATGAATATGAACGGCATGATCAGGAATGTGCCGGTTTCCTCCTTTGCGCGCGTGATCGATACCATCAGCTACGGCGGCATCAAACGAAAAGCGCAAAAACGCATCATCACGCTCGAATCAAACGTGATCAGCGGATTCAACCCGAACGAAGTTGCGGCAAATGTTCGCGCGCAGGTGGATTACTGGAATCTCCTTCATAAAAATGAATTGCCCGGGATCACGGTATCCATGGCCGGACAACAACAGGAACAGGAAGAAACCGCATCCTTCCTCATAATGGCCCTGGTCTCAGCTATCGGTTTGATCATCCTGATCCTGGTTACACAATTCAATTCCGTTGGAAAGACGCTTATTATTTTAAGTGAGATCCTATTCAGCGTTATTGGCGTTTTCCTCGGGATTGCCATTTTCGGAATGAATATTTCAATTGTCATGACAGGTGTTGGGATCGTTGCGCTCGCGGGAATTGTTGTACGAAACGGAATTCTTATTGTCGAATTCATCGACATGCTTAAAGCGCGCGGCATGTCCACGGAGGAAGCGGTCATCGAGGCCGGCAAAGTGCGCATGACACCGGTGCTGCTGACCGCGACTGCGGCCATTCTCGGATTAATACCGCTCGCGGTTGGACTTAATATTGATTTCGAAACACTTTTCACTGATTTGAATCCGCACATTTCTTTTGGCGGCGACAGTGTTGCATTCTGGGGTCCGCTCTCCTGGACGATGATACATGGATTGGGTTTCGCGACGGTGCTCACCCTGATCGTGCTTCCCGTCATGTATCTCATTTCGGAAAATATGGGAAAACGGTTTAAACGGTTTTTCGGGGCAGCGGATAATTCTGTGCTTTCAAAAAACAGTCAGTCGGCGAAAAGCCTGGCAGAAATGCCCGGCGAAACTTTGTAATTTTAATCATTAGTATAAATAATATATGGGCATCTCAAATAATCCGGCAGGACGAGGCGGAAGTTTACTTAACGTAAATGAGGCTTTCGTTTTTGTTTTTTCTGTTTCCCTGCTCGTTTCCTGCAATACCGGAAAAGATGTCATTCACCCTGAACGACGGGATCTCACGGAAGCGGTTTACGCATCCGGAAAAATTTATCCAAAAAATGATTACAAGGTTTTTTCCAAGCTTCCCGGTTATGTCGAAGAAATTCATGTCCGTGCCGGCGATACGGTAAAGATCGGCCAGCCGCTGATTACGATTCGGAGCGAAATCAGCGCCATCAACGTTGAAACTGCGAAAAACCAGCTGGCTTTAGCGCAAAAAAATGCCGCTGAAAATGGTCCGCTCCTTTCTTCGTTGCAACAGGAAGTAAATTCCGCCCACTCGAGATACGAGCTGGATTCCGTTAACTACCAGCGTTGGTCCAATCTTTACAAACAAAATGCCGCATCGCAGCTGCAGGTTGACCAAGCCGGTGTGCAGTTAGAAGGATCCCGCGCAGCTTACACCCGTGCAAAAGGCAATTACATCAGCACACGCGACCGCTTGCAGACGGAACGCGCAAACGCGGAATTGCAGTTTGAAGCGCAATCTTCCAACCGGAGCGATTATGTGATCACCGCGGCTGTCCACGGAATGGTGTATGATGTGATTCCAAAAAAAGGCGAGCTGGTGAGTTCGCAAATGCCGCTGCTGGAAATTGGAAACGCGACGAACTTTGAGGTAGAGCTCAGCATTGACGAAACGGATATTGCGCTGATAAAAACAGGACAGGTGATTGTTTATGCCATCGACGCTTACAAAGGCATTGAATTTACGGGCAATGTCGAGCAAGAATACTTACGGATCAGCCCGGTGAATAAAACTTCAAAAGTGATCGGGACTGTTACGATCCCCGCGACGATGAAAGTTTATTCAGGCATGTCTGTGGAAGCGAATATTGTTATTTCCGAAAAGAAAAACGTGCTCGTCATTCCGCGCGAATACCTGCTGGCAGGTGATCTGGTAAACATCAAAGGAAAAGATGACCCGGTGAAAGTTACCACAGGAGCGGCTGACCTCCGGTATGTAGAAATTACAGCGGGACTTGCAGAAACTGATGAATTGGTGAAGGAGTAAATTTCAATGGGATAATGAGTTAATGGGAAAATGAATATTTAAATAAAATAATCTATTACATACATACAATTCAAAAGTTATTGAACCAATAAATAATAACCACGGAGGCGCGGAGGCACAGAGAAAAAACATATCCTATTCAAATAAATTGGAGAGTCTGAAAACCCAGTGTCGCTGTAGTTATATAAAACGCTGAGCAATCATCATATTTCCAAATAAAATAATCTTTGCTTAAACCCATCAAATTTCCGGTATCATTCTGCTTTTTGGAATTTTCTTTTTTTGAAATTTTGATATGTCAATTCTAAAACAACCCGTATTCCGCATTGCGCTCACGCACCTGCTTTCAAAAAAACGGCAGACGATCGTGGCGATGCTGGGCGTCACTTTCGGCATTGCGATTTTTATTTTCCAGGCGGGATTAATGGGAGGTTTCCAGGAAACTTTTATTGAGGAAACGGTAAATACTTCGGCGAACATCCGGATTTACAATGACGTGCAGGAAGCGCGTGAAAGTGTGCTTTCATCGTTCAACAATGAAAAAAATAAATGGATCGTAGTCAGGAACCAAAAGCCGAAGGATGCGGAAGCGAAATTGAAAAACGGCAGGCAGATCATGGAGCTGCTTGAAAAAGATCCGGAGGTGGCGGGTGTTTCACCTTTCATCGGTTCTCAGGCCATCTTTAACCTGGGTCTTGCGCAGGCTGC
>DATDOQ010000316.1:0-6235 GCA_035293205.1 Bacteroidia bacterium | reverse complement strand
CCCAATAATTCCTTCATCATGACCATTTCAGAAGCACAAGTATCCGTCGATCAGTGGATCAAAACGTATGGCGTCCGCTATTTCAGCGAACTAACGAACACAGCTATCCTCATGGAAGAAGTGGGTGAAGTGGCGCGGATTATGGCGCGGCGGTATGGCGAACAATCGGAAAAGGAAACGGACCGGGGAAAAGACCTCGGTGATGAAATGGCGGATGTGCTGTTTGTTTTAATGTGTCTCGCGAATCAAACCGGGGTTAACCTGGAAGAATCGCTCCAGCGGAATCTTGAAAAGAAAACCAGCCGGGATACGGCGCGGCACCGGGATAATCCGAAGCTGAAATAATTCCATTTCACATAACGCATTGATTTACCATGTCTTACAAATTACTAAAATTTATTTGGTTTATATTATAAACTACTCTATATTTGTACCTTGTTTATAATATAATAATCCAATGGAAACTGAAAAACCGCTTACAGAGCATGCAAGTCTTGCGCTGATCGACCAGATGATTCGCCGCGCGCAAAAGGGCGTAGCCGATAATGGCTTTTATTTCCTGTTATGGGGCTGGCTGGTTTTTATCGCCGCGATCGCCTGTTATATCATGGTTGTTATTTACCAGACAGACCTGAACTGGTTGCCCTGGGCGATTTTAATGCCGGTCGGGGGAATCGCTTCCGCTGTCTACGGACAGCGGCAGGAAAAAACTGAACGCGCAAAAAGTTATACGGGAAGTGTCCTTAAATATGTCAACATTGCCTGCGGAGTTAGCCTGGGAATTGTGCTGCTGTTTCTTTCACAACTGGCCAATTGGACCATCGCTTATTCGATGCTGATGATGATTTACGGATGCTGGCTGTTCATCAGCGGCGGCGTGATGCGATTCCGGCCTCTAATAATTGGCGGAATTATCAACTGGTGCTGCGCGGTTGTGGGATTGCTTTTATTGATTGACCGCTCAAGCCCACATTATGAAATCATACTGCTGCTCGCGTTTGCCGTCCTCGCCGGTTATATCATTCCCGGTCACCTGCTGAACGCCCGGTATAACCGTGAAACAAATGAAACCGTTTAAAGACCTCGATCCGGTTCTGCATGCGCAGCTGCGCCTCGCTGTTATGTCGCTGCTGATATCGGTAAAAGAGGCGGAATTTACTTTCCTCAAGGAACAAACGGAATCCACCGCCGGCAACCTGAGCGTGCAGCTGCAAAAGCTGAAAGAAGCGGGCTACATTGAAATTGAAAAAAAATTTCGTGATAATTACCCGCTAACGATCTGCCGCGTAACGCAACCGGGTGTAAAAGCTTTCAAAGCTTATGTGAACGCGCTGCAACAGTACATTAAAAAACAATAATTCAGGAATCGGGCATTCCCGGATCAGGTGCGCAATTTTCTTTTGACTAAATTTATCTTCATCAGAATAAAACAGCCATTCACTCCAAATCAAACCGCCATGAATGAACCAACATCCGAACGTGACCGCTTACTATGGAAACAGGCAAAATTACGCGTTGCCTTCCGCAGGCATTTGTACACGTATATTGTAATCAACGCATTTCTCTGGGCCATGTGGTTTTTCGGTGACAGGAATTACGTGCATGAACATGTGCGCTGGCCCTGGCCGCTCTGGGTGACACTCGGCTGGGGAATTGGGATCGCTTTCAATTTTTATCACGCTTATATTGACAATAAAGCGGATGCCGTTGAACGCGAATATGAAAAGCTTAAAAAACGCTGATTTGTCTGGTTGGATTGCGCGTAAAATATGGGCATCTCTAATAACCCGGCAGTTTACTCAAGGTAAATGAGTATTATGAGCTGTGCACTCAACGAAGACTAGTGGGTTATTAGAGATGCCCTTATATTTAAGCATTGAAAGCTGAGAGCATTGATCCCAGTCATTGACTTCCTTGTTGTTGGCTCCGGATGCACCGGTTCTATGGCTGCGCAAACACTTGCGGAGGCCGGTGAAAAAGTGCTGATCCTCGACGGCGGAATCACCGGTCCGGATTATGAATCTTTTCAGCCGCGCGAAAGTTTTGTGAGGTTGCGAAAAACCGATCCTGAACAGCACCGTTATTTACTTGGCGATAATTTTGAATCATTACCCGGTGAAACGATGGGAACCGGTGCGCAGCTTACACCCGCGCGAAATTATCTCATTCAGGAAACCAAAAAATATTTGCCTGTATCCGGAGATGATTTCAGCGCAATGGAAAGTTTGGCTAAAGGAGGATTAGGCGCAGGATGGGGAACTGGCTGCTGTGTTTATTCCGAAGAAGAATTAGTATTGTGCGGCCTTGATCCTGTAAAAATGCAGCGCGCTTATCAGCTGATCGCAGACCGCATCGGAATTTCCGCCGCAAATGACGATGCGCGTCCTTTCACCGCAGCTTATCTTTCAAATACACAACCACCACTCCCTGACAGTCCGCTTGCAAATACATTGTTAAACAGGTACGCTAAAAAGAAACCAGCGTTGAACAGTAACGGTTTTTTTCTCGGCCGCCCTGCCCTCGCGCTTTTGACACAGTCAAAAAACGGACGTGACCCCGCCGGCCTGCGCGATATGGATTTTTATGATGATTTTGAAAAAGCTGCCTGGCGTCCGCAATTTACACTTGATCAGCTCCGGAAAAATACCAATGTCGAATATGCGGGCGGCTTTGTGGTTACGAATTTTATGGAAGAAGAAACACAAATCCGGGTGAACGCCATCCGGATCGGCGATAATGCACGGAAATCTTTTTATTGCAGAAAACTTATTCTTGCTCCCGGCGTACTTGGAACCGCGCGTATTGTGCTCCGGTCAGTACAAGTTGACAAAAATGTTCGTCTGCCCCTGTTATGCAATCCATACACCTACATGCCCTGCCTGGTGCCATCGCGGCTGGGGAAAAATTTCCCGGATGAAAACAACGGGTTCGCGCAGCTTTCTTTGTTTCACAACATGGCCGGGGACAAAACAAATATTGCCATGGCTTCTCTGTACAACTACCGCTCGCTGCTGCTTTTCCGACTGATGAATGAAACACCGCTAAACTTCCGTGATGGGCGGATCATGCTCCAATACCTTTTGCCAGCTCTTATGATTGCTGGAATTCATCACCCGGAAAAATACACTGCAGGTCAAAATTTATTTCTGGAAGAAAACCAACACTCTCCAACCGGCGACAGGCTGCATGTGGATTATCCCAATGATAGAGAAGAAACACATGCGCGTGAAAAAATGTTCGCAGCCGCTTTCCGGAAACTGGGCGCATGGCCGCTGAAAACTGTGCGCCCAAAAACCGGCGCCAGCATTCATTATGCGGGAACTTTGCCGTTTTCAGAGAATGAAAAAGCACTCGCGTTGAATCTTAACGGCAGATTGCACGGTACAAAAAATGTTTTTGTCGCCGATGGTTCAGGTTTTAGTTATTTACCGGCTAAAGGCTTAACATTTTCACTGATGGCAAATGCGCACCTGGTCGCTGAGGCGGCAAGAAAATAATTTTGGGTGAATGAACGTATCTTTGTAAAAAGACAGCCATGGAACGCAGAAAGGCTTTACAGCTTTTGGGACTTGGCGCCGCCGGAACACTTGCCATGAAATTACCGGACCTGAAACGGATCACCGATGAGCTTCCCCAGGCGGAAAAAATGCCGGCACTTTTTATCGGGCATGGCTCGCCCATGAACGCGATCGATGATAATGTTTTCACGCGCACATTAAATGAATTTGGATCGAAGCTGGAAAAACCTTCAGCAGCGCTTGTCATCTCAGCGCACTGGCTGACCAGAGGAACCGCTGTGTCAACCACGGCAAAACCAGAAACGATTTATGATTTCGGGGGATTTCCACCCGAACTTTACAAAGTGATTTATCCGGCCAAAGGCTCACCCGAAACTGCGAAGATTGCCAAAGAAGTGATCCGAAAAGTTCCGGTGAGCGAAGATGAAAAGATGGGACTGGATCATGGCGCCTGGAGCATTCTGAAGCACATCTGGCCGGAAGCAAACGTCCCGGTTTTTCAGCTGAGCATAGATTTTTACAAGTCGCCGCGCTGGCATTATGAGCTCGGCCAGGAATTAATGGAGCTGCGGAAAAAAGGCGTGATGATCATCGGCAGCGGCAACATTGTGCACAATCTTGGCAGGGTTGATTTTAATAATCCGGCCGCGACACCTGAAAGCTGGGCTACTGAATTTGATGAAGCTGTAAAATCAAAAATTATTTCGCGCGATCATGAAGGGCTGATCAATTACCTGGACATCGGCGCTTCCGCGAAACTGGCGGTGCCCACCAACGATCATTACCTGCCGTTACTTTACGCGCTGGCCCTGCAGGAAAAAAATGAAACGTTTTCATTCCCGTATGAAGGTTTTCAGCACGCAAATATCGGCATGCGATGTCTGCGCATCGGGTAATCCGGCGTAATTCCTGCACGGATAATTAGTTTTGTAAGATGAACGTCCGAAAAACACTTTTAATTACAGGAGGCACCGGGTTCATTGGATCTCATATCTGCAGAAAATTTATTGAGGAAGGGTGGCATATTGTTTCGCTTGTAAGAAAAATACCTGCTGTAAAAACTGATGCGATTGATTACATGCTTTTTGATTTGAAAAAGCCTGTCGTGCCAGAACTACCTTCTACAATTGATGTATTTATCCATGCCGCATTTGTGCGTCACGCGCGTCCGGAAGGCATCTACAACGCAAATTTGAACAGCGCAAAGATGCTGCTTGATGCCATTGCACCACAAAATATTCCGGTGAAACTTTTTATTTCAAGCCTGTCGGCGAAAGAACACGCAGCATCCGCATACGGGCGATCTAAATTTGATATCAGCCAGCTTTTTCTGGCGAGCGGAGGTTCGGTGGTGCGTGCCGGTCTCGTGCTCGGGAAAGGAGGGTTGTTTCTTTCGATGTGGAAATATATCAGCAGCAAAAAAATAATTCCGCTTTTCGGGGATGGGTTACAACCCGTTCAGGCAGTACATATCGACGACCTGGTCGATTGCATCTATAAGATCACAACGCAGCAATTCAAAGGAACTTTTGTTGTCGCGGAAAATGTTCCGGTTAGTTACAAGCAATTTTACACTGCCCTGGCGGCCATGGCAGGTGTAAATCCGCGATTTGTCCGGTTAAGCTTTGGCGCAACCACCACGCTTCTGAAAGTGGCGGAATTTTTTGGAAAAGAAATGCCCGTTACCAGCGACAATCTTCTTGGACTGAAAGAAATGGAATACATACCGTCCGCCGCAGATCTCAAATTGCTCGGCATTCAGCTGCGTGATTGGAAGACAAGCCTGGCACAACTAAATTCTTCAATCGATTAAGTAGCTGTTTGGGAATTATCTATAATTGGATCAATTGGGTAAAAAAACGAAGCGACACGTCTAACCCCAAAAACGCGTCGCTTCAATATGTCTATGCCGGGCGGCATAGCTTGATACAAATGTATATTCAGATTCGCGCAGGCGGGAAAATTTTCGACCGTTTGTCGTTTTGAAGCTACGGTTGGTAATTGCCAGCTGATTCCTGGTTTGTACTTTTGGCAACCAAATAACAACCCGAATGGAGATCCGCTTTAAACCTCTCGAACTTGTCATCGTATTCCTCGGACTTCTTGCCACCGGCACGATAATAGGAATGGCGATTGGTGGAGCTTTAACCGCACAATCCAGTTTACTGTATGCCGGATTGACTTTAATCCCAATGATCAGCATCGTGCTGCGAAAACGGGTAAGGCTGACGCAAAATTAACTGTTAGGCCAGGTTTATTTTCAACAGCCTCTTTTCCTTTTCAGAAAGCAATATTAATTCACCAGGGCGCATTCCGTCCAGGCCAATGTGCATGATCCGCACCCGGATAAGCCGCAGCACCGTGTATCCCTGTTTGTAGCACATGCGGCGGATTTGCCTGTTCACCCCTTGTGTCAGAATTATAGTGAAGGCTTTTGGGTTATTCACTACCTGGTAAATCCGTGCGGCGCGCGTTTTTTTTCCCATGATCACGATGCCCGACGACATGTCGCGCAGGAAACTTTCATTGACTTTCTTATTCAATTCGACGCAGTACTCTTTTTCTTTTCCGGCTTTATCACTCGCAACTTTGTCAAACAACCTGCCGTCATCTGTTAACAGCAGGAGGCCTTCCGAATCCTTATCCAACCTTCCAAGCGGATGCAGTTTCACCGGATGATCCAAAGCAATGAGCAGATTATCCGGAATATGCTTATT
>DATDOQ010000315.1:0-6755 GCA_035293205.1 Bacteroidia bacterium | reverse complement strand
GAAAGGATCTGCCACGCAGGTACCGGTTTTTAAAACATTTTCCATTGTATAAAATAGTGCCGCCTGGTCTAATTAAAGCAGGCGCAAAAATCGCGCAGCCGTTATTTGAGCCGGACAGGAACAGGGAAAAAGCAACCTGTAAAAAGATGCTCGACGATAAAAACAAGCTGTTCCTGAAAAGAAGCATCCATTGCATCGTAACCTGGGATCCACCAGCATGTCCCGCGAACGTCATTCAGATTCATGGCACGAACGATCATACGCTTCCTGTACGCTATGTGAAAGCAATTCACCGCATCGAAGGCGGTTCGCATATGATGGTGCTCACAAGGGGAAAAGAGATCTCCGCGCTGCTGGTCCGGCTACTGGATGAGTGATCACGGAAGCGCTCGGCGCTTTACCATGCCGCCGATGGTGTCATTGACACTATGAATGACCATAAAAGCATTTTCATCGATCAGGTTGACTTCTGTCTTCATGCGGGCAATTTCAAGACGCGTGATCACGGTGTAAATAACATCAATGCGGCCTTCGTGATCGCCGGTTTTTCCAAATCCGCGCTTGCCGACAAGGATCGTAACGCCGCGGCCCATTTTCTCAGTGATCATCATGCGTATTTCATCACTTTTTTCCGAAACGATCGTAACGCCCGTGTATTCTTCTATGCCATGTACTACAAAATCGACCGCTTTGGAAGCGGCAAAATAGGTGAGCACCGAATACATCGCTATCTCCAGCGTAAACTTGAAGGCGGCGATTGAAAAGATCAGGATATTAATAAGCAGGATAACATCGCCGATGGTCAGACCGATCTTTCTGCCGGTTGAAATGGCAAGCACCTCCGTTCCATCAATGACACAACCGCCCCGTATGCAAAGACCGATTCCGAGACCCAGGAAAAATCCGCCGAAGATTGCGACCAATAGCTTGTCTTGTGTTACAACCGGGTACTGAATATATATGAGCGAGAGTGAGAGCCCGCCTATGGCAATAATGGTGCGCAGCGCAAAGTTCCTGCTCACCTGGTAATAGGCCAGTACCACAAACGGGATGTTGATCAGGAAGATAAGCGCCGGCAACGGCCATCCGGTTAAACGATTTACGAGCAGGGAAATTCCGGTGACGCCGCCATCTAAGAAGCCGCTCGGGATCACAAACCCTTTCAGACCGAGGCTGGCCGAAACGATGCCCAGAATAGTGAGGACAATCCATTTGATGCGCCCGCTTAAAACCTGTCGTTCGATTTTCGACTGCAAATGAGTAAGGATCGGCTGCGAGTTCATAGGTTAATGTATAGCTGCTGAAAAATAAATTTCCTTCTGAATTTCTTCTCCGGATCGGAAAATTCAAAACAAAGGAGAAAAGCTTGAATGGCGGCAGCGCTTAAAGTTATGAAAAGTGGTTAGATAATTCTACACACTTCCGCCATTGCTGAAATCGCCTCCGGCGTAATGCCACTTAGCAAATTCACACCCGGAATTTTATTTTTTTCAAATGATCCGTAAGTGTCAAGCTGCAAGGCCTCCGCGCCATTCCGGGTAGCCCAGGTCAACAGATCCTGCGGAGCTATGGAAGGCACTCTTGCCGCAATGATTTTTAATTCCTCCAAAATGGAAAGTGTTTCATTTGATGCAAGACTGTCGGTTCCAACGCAGGTGCGAGCACCGTTGCTGACAAACATTTCAAAATCCGGCAACCTGTTTTCAATATAAAGATTCGCGTTCGGGCAGAAGCACCACCAAATATTTTTATGCTGCTTTTCCGCCCAGCGAAGATCTTCTTCACTTGTAAATGTATTGTGGACCAACAAAAGGTTTTTATCATTCAGCAAATGAGGCAGCGTCGCGCGAAGCGAATTAATGCCCGGTGGACGGTAAAAAGACAGGTCAATTCCCAGATAACGGTAGAATTCCCGCAGGGGGCCGGTTCCGGTCAGCAAAAATTCTTCTTCATCAAGACTCTCCTGGTTATGAATGGATAAAACATTTCCATTTTGCCTGTTATCCTCCGCAACGAGATCCAGCAATACGGGCGAAACGGAGTACGGCGCATGTGGAGTAAGCGAACAAGGTAAGGGCGCATCAGCAAGAAGTGATTTTCCACTATTAAAAGTTGAATGTGCTTTTGCCGGATCAAGCGCGAGCAATTCTATAAATGTGTGATAGAAAATTTCGCATGTGCTTTTAATTGCAAAGGATGCGGAAGTATTTGAAATGTCGCCGACTGCAACGATACCATTGCGGAACATTTCATCATTCGCATGTTTCAGGGCTCCATACACCTGTTCAGCCGTGAAAAGCAATCTTTTCGACATCAGTTGTTTTGCGAAACCACTGAAGCCGGTGTGCTTGCTAATCTGCCCGCGCAGGTGCGAAAGCTCGAGATGACAGTGCGCATTGATAAATCCCGGGCATAATACGCCCTGAAATTTTTCTGTTTTTTCCGCTGCTATCGAATGAAAGCCGGTCAGATCGATGACTCGGTTATCGCCGTCTAAAACCAGCACCGCATCCTTGAGAAATCCGGTATGGGCGGAAAAAATATAATCAGCGGAAAGAAAACGCATATCAGGTGAGGAAGCGAAGGTCGCAGTTTACAGAAGAAATAACGGAAATAAATTATTTTCCGGATGCCGTTTTTTTACGGGTGTGTCCCTCCGCTTAAATCGCCCACAACCGTTTCGCGGTATTTGAGCATTGCTTCGGCGAGCACCATGTCCATAGGGGTGGTCAGCTTAAAATTTTCTTCGTTGCCATCAACGAGATGGATCTGCTCGCCCAATGATTCAACCACGCTGGCATCGTCGGTGAAAGTGTATTTATAATCCTGCTGATACGCGCGTTTGACCAATGGAATATTGAAACATTGCGGCGTCTGGATGAGGCAATACCGCGAACGGTCAACCCCGATGCTTCTTGTGGATTCGATCTGGCGGATGCTGTCGCTGAGCGGAAGGGCAGGAACAGCATTGCCGTAACGTTCGGCCGCCTTGAATGCGCGGGAAATGGTTTTTACGGTTACCAAAGGACGCACGGCATCGTGAACCGCGACAATTCCTTCCTCTGCCGGAATTTGCGCGAGTCCTTTTTTCACCGACTCAAAACGGGTTTCGCCGCCTTCCGTGATCAGCACATGTGCGGGGAGTGGAAATTCTGCAGCAATTTTTTCCCAGTGCACGAATTGATTGACCGGCAGCACAAGAATAATTGTGATCGTTGGGTCGAATTCCGCGAATGCTGCCATGCTGTGCAACACTACCGGCTTGCCATTCAGCTTCAGAAACTGTTTGGGAACCGGCGACTGCATCCTCGAGCCCCGGCCTGCTGCAACAACAATAACGTAACGTTTCAATTTCTTTTAAATGTTTGCGAAATTTAGAAAGGGTTGAACCAATTATGTGCTAACACCTGCGGATTTTTATCAGCACCTGTTCATAACTCCGCATACGGGAGATAAAGGATTGCCGGGAGCATACAAAAAAACGCCGGACATACAATGCGCGGCGTTTAATTGACAGGCGGGTCCTGCTTTTTTACGGTCAGATAATGAGCATCGCATCCCCGTAGCTGAGGAAGCGGTATTTTTCTTTCACGGCTTCCTTGTAGGCTTTCATGATGAGATCGTAACCTCCGAAAGCGGTGACCATCATGAGCAGCGTAGATTCGGGCGCGTGTAAATTTGTTACCAGGCAATTCGAGATCTGGAAATCATAAGGCGGAAAAAGGAACTTGTTGGTCCAGCCTGCAAAAGGCTTCAGATAACCTTCGGTTGAAACGGAAGTTTCCGTTGCGCGGGCCACCGTAGTTCCGACTGCGCAGATCCGCTTCTTTTTTCTTTTTGTCTCATTGACCATATCAGCGCAACTTTGCGGAATTTCAACCTGCTCCGATTCCATTTTATGCTTGGTAAGGTCTTCGACTTCCACCGGACGGAAGCTGCCAAGGCCCACATGAAGTGTAAGCATTGGAAAATTGATGCCTTTCAGTTCGAGGCGTTTCAGCAGCTCGCGGCTGAAATGAAGGCCGGCTGTCGGGGCTGCCACAGCGCCTTCCACACGCGCATAAACGGTTTGGTAACGTTCCTTGTCTTCTGGTTGCAAGGGCCGGCGGATATATTTTGGAATTGGCGTGTTGCCGAGTGTTTCAATGGTTTTTTTGAATTCTTCAAAAGGACCATCAAACAGGAAGCGGAGTGTTCTTCCGCGCGATGTGGTGTTATCAATGACTTCCGCAACGAGCATGTCGTTTTCGCCAAAATACAGCTTGTTCCCGATCCGGATTTTGCGGGCCGGATCCACCAGCACATCCCAGAGCCGGCTTTCGCGGTTCAGCTCACGCAGCAGGAACACTTCGATTTTTGCGCCGGTTTTTTCCTTGTTGCCATACAGGCGCGCAGGAAAAACTTTGGTGTCATTCAGGATCATGGAATCCCCGTCATCGAAATAATTAATGATGTCGCGGAAAACCTTGTGTTCGATTTTTCCCGTTTTGCGGTTGATGACCATCATGCGGGAAGCATCACGTGTTTTTGCGGGGTAATCGGCTACTAATTCCCTGGGGAGATTAAACTTGAATTGCGAAAGTTTCATGTGTGTTGGATGTACCGATTGATCAGGTGAAAGCAGGCTTCGTGAACCAGACGGTAGAAGACTTTCTTCACCACCCCTGCTGCAAAATCGGGCGCAAATATATCGTTTGCGATACCCCCTTGTCAAGTTAATCGGTCGATTTTTTGGTAACTCCCGGATAACCATATCAATACACTTGAAAGGCAGCTTGTATCTGACATGTTTCCGATCAACTTAAGCGTCTTTATGTGAAATAACCCGCCGGAATGCATCCTTACAATTATCCATGCAATTCACCCATTTGTTCTTAAAAGAGTGCCATTAAAAAATTCGGCCGCAGCAAAAGAACGTTCTGACGTTATTTAGATATGCATTTCAGATTCAGCGATAACTTCTGTTTAATGCTGTAAGAAAAAAAACACTGACGAATTATTTTAATTAATACCATGAATACCCGGATCCTCACGGCACAGCGCGCGCTTCACCTCAGTGTTCTGATCCTTTTCTGGATCCCGGTCATTTTTCTCAGCCTGCTGCTGGTTTGTAATACCATTCCTTATTTCAGCTTTGAAACTGATTTTGCTTTTCTGCAGGACCGGATGACACTTTATTCAAAAGTTATCTGGAGGTGGTGCTTTTACATCCATATCGCCGCCGGCTCCTTTTGCATCCTTGCCGCGGTGGTGCAATTCTCCTCCTGGATTTTAAAAAAGCACAAAAAAATTCATAAGATCGCCGGGAAAATTTATGTTTTTGTGGTGCTGCTGCCTGGCGCGCCGACCGGCTTTTACATGACATTTTTTGCTGAAGGAGGCTGGGCCGAAAGAGGCTGTTTTATGTTCATGGCCATCTTTTGGTTTTATTCAACATACAAAGGATTCATTGCAGCCGCGCGCGAACGTAATTTTCTCGCGCATAAATTCTGGATGATCCGTTCATACGCGATGGCGCTCACGGCGGTCACCTTCCGGATCTATCACATCATTTTCTTTCACATGGGCATGGAACACCTGCAGAATTATTCCATCGCACTCTGGATAAGCGTGATCGGAAATGCGCTCGTCGCGGAAGCTATTATTTATAATCGTTCGAAAAATTATCTTAAAACCCTCGCCGTTTAAAAACCACTTAACCAATGAAAAAATTTCTGCTAATCTCCACACTCGCCATGGCCGCAGCCGGCATCTATGGCATAACCGATATGTCCACGGATGTATTGGATGGCACCATGATCGTATATGGTCATGCGGACGAACAATCTTTCCAGCAAACCGAAAAAAATTTAATGCCTATCATCGACAAATCAATTCCGATGGAACCCTTTGTTAAAATTCCCATCGCAAAAGAAGATTCCGCTGTGAATTCAACCGGAAATGCCGCACCCACTATAGCAGAGGTGGAAAAGGAAAGAAAAAAAGAGCGGAAAAAGATTGTCCACGCGCTCGATAACTTTTCACGCGGGAAGCCTCGAATATATGATCGCCCCTCACCTGATCCGCTGTCGCTCGAAGCCCCGGTGAATGATTCCGCGAATGCTTCTACGGTGACAAGCGCCTTACCAAAGAATGATTCGATTCATAAAATTTCTCCAGAGCAATAATCCTCTTAAATCAAACGCATGCGCATATTCATGATCTTGTTTACCGCGCTGCTGGCAGGCGCCGCTGTATTTTTCTTCTTTATTCTTTACTTTATTTCTGAGGATTATTCACGCGGTGATCCCGGGGCTTCAATTTTTTGAAATTATTCATGTTTTATAAGCGATAGCAAATTACCTTCGCTTTTGTGCCGGATAATTTTCTTGATACCCCCATCGAATATTTAAAAGGAGTTGGACCGGAACGGGCGAAGCTTCTGAAAGCGGAATTTGAAATTCAGAATTTCGGTGACTTGTTGCGCTGGTATCCATACCGGTATGTTGACCGCACCCGTTTTTATTCGACCTCCGAAATCAATGCCGATCTTTCCTGGGTTCAGCTTCGCGGGCAGATCCTGCATGTGCAAACGGTGGGACAAAAACAGGGAAAACGAATGGTGGCCCAGCTTGTAGACGCGCATGGCAGCGTTGACCTTGTATGGTTCCAGGGATTGAAATGGCTCCAGGGAAAATTCCTTCCGGGAAAAGAGTACATTGTTTTTGGCCGTCCAGCTGTGTATAATGGCAGAATCAACATTCCGCACCCGGAAG
>DATDOQ010000314.1:0-2674 GCA_035293205.1 Bacteroidia bacterium | reverse complement strand
CTCAGCGGCAGCGGCGATCGTTTTATTGCGGCGTGGAATTTAGAAAAAGGCGAACAGGCAAAATTTGCCGCTGAACTCCCGGCACCTGTTTTTTCGCTTCTTCCTTTAAAAGCCCGGCACCTGTTGCTTACCGGCACAGGCGCGGGAAACCTGCATGTGCTGGATGTTCAGAAAAAAGAGGAAATAAAAATCATTCAATTGCACCAGACGCAGCTGTTTGACATTGGCATCTCGCCTGAATTCAATTTGCTGATCACATCAGGCGGAGACGGAACAATCGCATTTTCAGATGCCGGAACGTTTGAATTACTGAATACTATAAAACTTTGCGATCAAAAAGTCAGGAATTTTGCGATTCATCCCGGCGGTGAATTATTAGCCGTCGCCTGCGGGGATGGATTGGTCAGGGTATTTTCCCTGCGTATAAAAAAGGAAATTCATTCATTTAAAGCGCATGATCTTTCCGCCAACTGCGTAGCATGGCACGGAGAAAAAAACATTTTGCTCAGTGGCGGAAGGGATGCGCAATTAAAAATCTGGGATGCTGCCAAAAACTATTCACTTCTTCAGTCCATTCCCGCGCATAATTACGCGATCTATAGCATCGTTTTCAGCCCGGATAAAAATTTATTCGCCACCGGCAGCCGTGATAAAACCATAAAACTTTGGGATGCGGCTACTTTTAATTTCCTTGCGCGCGTGGACAAAGAAAAGTATGACGCGCACATCCATTCGGTTAACTGCCTTTTATGGACAAACGATAGCTTGGTATCCGGCAGTGACGATCGCCAGATCATTTGCTGGGAAATAAATAAAGTGGATTCGAGAGGCTCCGGACCCTGAGCCTGTCGAAGGGTCCGGTGCTTGTCGAAGGTCGAAGGGTCGAAGCCCCCCTAATTTCCAAACTCAGAAAGAAACTTGATTCGCACAAGCCTGATCTCTTCTTCAGAAAAATTGTCTTCCCCCAGCTCAGTCAGCGCGTTTTCGAGCGAATCGGATTCGGCTTCTTTAAAATAGTCAACGATCTCTTCCTGTTTATCGGTATCGATCACGCGATCGATGTAATAATTGATATTGACCCGCGTGCCGGAATTGACTATGGTTTCAATCTCACTGATGACGTCTTCAATTTTCAGTCCTTTGGCCGCAGCGACATCCACCAGGTCGAGCTTGCGGTCGATGCTCTGAATGATGTGAACTTTCAGACCGGATTTATTGACAACCGATTTCACCAGCAAATCCTGCGGCCGCTCGATCTCATTTTCTTCCACATATTTTTCGATCAGGTCAATGAATGGTTTTCCGTATTTGGCAGCTTTCCCTATGCCGACCCCGGTAATGCGAGTCATTTCCTCCATGTTAACCGGATACTGGATCGCCATTTCTTCAAGCGAAGTTTCCTGGAAAATCACATAAACAGGCAGTTTTCTCTGGTGCGCCACCGTCTTGCAAAGATCTTTGAGCATGGCGTATAGCTGCATGTCGGCTCCACTGCCGCGCTGACCGCCAGAGATAGCGATATCATACTCATCGCCTTCCGCTTCCGAATAATCGTGATCGCGGGTAATCGAAATCTTGTAGGGCTTCCGAATAAAATTTTTACCGGCAGGGGTTACCTTCAGCAGGCCGTAATTCTCAATATCTTTTTGCAGCAAACAATCCATAAGCCCTGTACGGATCACCGCGTTCCAGTAAGCTTCATCTTTTCCTTCTTCGTTTCCTTTTCCGAACGAATGGATGAAATTATGCTTATACTCTTCAATCGTGGAAGTAGTAACGCCCTGCAAGAGATGAATGATATGATTCGTTTTGAACTTTTCTTTTACGCCAAGAACCGTTTTAATTACCAGTCCAACATCATCAGTTGCATCAATTTTTGTTTTTGGATGGCGGCAGTTGTCGCAATTACCGCAGTTTTCTTCTTTGTATTGTTCACCGAAATAATGCAGCAGAACTTTACGGCGGCAACTGGAAGATTCGGCGTATGCAACCGTTTCGAGCAGCAGCTGTTTGCCGATTTCCTTTTCGGCTACCGGCTTGTCTTTCATAAATTTTTCCAGCTTCTGAATATCATCATAGCTATAGAATACGAGGCAATTTCCTTCCCCGCCGTCACGACCTGCGCGACCGGTTTCCTGGTAATAACCCTCCAGTGATTTCGGAATATCATGATGAATGACGAACCGTACGTCCGGCTTGTCGATGCCCATGCCGAACGCGATCGTGGCAACAATCACATCAATATCCTCCATCAGGAACATGTCCTGCGTTTCCGCGCGCGTTGACGCATCGAGACCTGCATGATACGGAAGTGCCTTGATCTCATTCGCTTTTAAAAGATTAGCCAGCTCTTCAACTTTTTTGCGGCTTAAGCAGTATATGATGCCGGATTTACCGGAGTTTTTCTTGACATATTTAATGATCTCCTTTGCTACGTCCACCTTCGGCCGGACTTCATAATAAAGGTTGGAGCGGTTGAAAGAATCTTTGAAAATATTTGCGCCGGCCATTCCCAGGTTCTTGATAATATCCTGCTGCACCTTTGGCGTTGCTGTTGCAGTGAGCGCGATAATAGGAACAGTTCCGATAGCTTCGATGATCTCGCGCAGCCGTCGGTATTCAGGCCGGAAATCATGGCCCCATTCGGAAATGCAGTGCGCTTCGTCGATGGCGA
>DATDOQ010000313.1:0-3361 GCA_035293205.1 Bacteroidia bacterium | reverse complement strand
GCCGCGCCAGTGCTGTTTGACATTTTCAGCATTCTCCAGAAATCAACCTGGTTTAAAAAACCGGAATATGACCTGGTGAAAATTGAAGTGTGCAGGCAGAGCGGTTGCCGCGCGCTGGATATATGTGAAAAAGATTTGCAGGAAGCACCGAAACCCGGTTTAAAAACTGCGCCCTGTCCTTACCACCGGCTTGTTCATCTCGATGCCACCGGCAAATACCGTGTGAACAGCGATTGCGAAGATATTTCCGTCATGCAGCATGTCCCCTGGTTCACACTTCCGCCATCGATGGAATATTATTTCAAAACCAAAAATCCCTCCTACAAATCGCTTCCGCCTTTCCGTGAAGACTGCGGTGGCGCCACAGGAAATTCGATGGAATTCGTTTATCCCAGGAGAGAAACACAACTGTACATTCCTGTTGAGCTCGACGGGCGGCCGGGAAAAATAATTTTTGAAATCGCCCACCGCAAACAGGAATCAACTGTTTACTGGCACCTGGATCAACAATACATGGGTAAAACCAGCAGCTTTCACCAGCTCGCCATGAATCCCAACGCCGGTGCTCATACGATAACGGTTGTCGATGAATCGGGTGAAAGTGAAACGATGAAATTTGAGATTGTTACAAAGAAAAGGTGAGCGCTTGCTTAATGTGATAATTTGACAATTAGTCAATTTGAAAATGAGAGAAATTCTTCATGATCAGTGTCTAATTTTCAAAATCTCAAATTATTTAAAAAGATACTTCCCTTTCGCATCAATCCGCACCACAGGAAGAAGCTTGTTTTTTTCAAATGGCTCGTATCCTTCCCGCAGGTTATCCCAGAGGGCATGCGTTGCTTTGTCCGGATAATCATTTTTAAGGCTGCCAAGCTTTTTCTCCGAAAGTCTTGCCGGGAAAATATGGATCGGAATTTCGTTTTGTCCGCCGTTTTTTGCTTCTGCAGCGAGCACATATAATTCCCGGATCAGGTCATCCGTAATAGGAACACAGCCAATGGTGACACAATTACCGTGAATCATGATCGCGCCGCCGGCATCCCGTTTGCAGGCGAAATAATTATCGGACGCGTTCGGGTAGCTGACACCCAGCGAGAGGTGATAATTGCTGTGCGGATTGAAAACATAAATATGATAAAAACCTTCGGGCACCTGGTTGTCGCCCTGGCAGCGTTTTGGCCCGAGCGTTCCGGAACCTGCGCAAATGGGATACGTGGTGAACAACTTGAATGTTGGATTCTTCGCCGATTTCACCCACGCTTCCACTTCAGCTTCTTCTTTGAAAATACGGATGAAAAGCTGGAATGCATTTGAATCCACAGCCATCGAATGCAATTTTTCCCGAATGCCCGGCCATTTCAGCTCATACGCGGTACGTACGCGGGCAATTTTCTTTTGCTGTGCGCGGAAACCGTTATTCGGCGGGGGACTGGTGTGCGCCGGCGGAATGAAAACGAATGCCGCAACAAAGCCGCAGGCAAGAATAAAAACGATAAAGGTCTTCATGACAGGATTGATGTAGACGAACATGAATTTCCATAAAATTTCCCGATCTGCATAATCTCAGACAGAAATTCCAATGACGTCCTGTCTAATGCTGCGTTTTAATTGTTTCGGAAGCGATTCCTGTATAGTTTCAGCCAATTTTGCGATGAGCGCTTTTTTTAGCTGCGCGCGATGCGTCACGATGCTGATCTCCCGCACCGGCTCCGGTGTTCGAAAATAGCGCAGGGATTCCTGCTGACGCGCCGTTAACCCCGCTACCGCCAGCAAGGGCAGTACGGTCATGCCGTGACCCAGATCAACCAGCCGGCGAAGCGTTTCAAGACTTCCGCTCTGGTAATTCAACCGCAGTCCCGCGGATTTATCTTTTCTCGCGCCGCATAATTGAAGGACCTGGTTGCGCATGCAATGCCCGTCGGCAAGTAGCCAGACCTCATCCGGATCAATATCTTCAGTTTTCAGCGTGCGCTTATTCCAGAGTGAACTTTTTTTAGATAAATAAGCAACAAAAGGTTCGCGGTACAAGGGAATTTCATTGAGCTGCGTTTCATGCAGCGGCGTGGCTAAGATCCCGCAATCGATCTGCTCTTCCTTTAAGGCGGTAATAAGATTTTCTGTGGTAAGCTCATCGATAACAAGGCTCACTTCCGGATATTTCCCGGTGAAGCGGTCAGCGAAAAGGGGCAGCAGGTAGGGCGCAACTGTTGGAATGATGCCGATGCGCAGTTCCCCGGCAATTTCGCCTTTTGTGGAAGCGATGATTTCGCGCAGTCTTTTTTGTTCCCGCAGAATGACACGGGCCTGGTCAATAAAGATTCGTCCCGCGTCTGTAAGTGCTGCGGGCTGGCGGCTGCGGTCGAATAAAGTGATGCCCGCTTCTTCTTCGAGCTTTTTAACCTGCATGCTCAGGGTGGGCTGGGTGACAAAACATTTATCCGCGGCGGTGACGAAGCTGCCCCATTGCGCCACAGCGACCGCGTATTCAAGCTGCTGGAGTGTCATAGTTTTTTATTATTGTTTTTCAAATGTAGTAAATTTAATCTATACTTCAAAATTTACGGAATGAAGTAAACGGGATATTTGACCTCGCGGGCGCAGTAGTTAATTAACATTCCGGTGAAGTTTTACACAACCCGGGAAGAAGCATAAAATACCTGCCTACCTTTGGCTAATGGGCAAAAAAATATTTTCAGTTCTTAAAAATAAATATGTGCTCACCGTGCTGGCGCTGGCTGCCTGGCTCCTGTTTTTCGACCGGAATGATCTGTTTTCGCAATATGAACGCCACGAGCAGGTAAAAAAACTTGAAAACGAAGTGAATTATTTCCGCTCAGAGATTGAAGAGGACAAACGCGAAATGAAGGAATTACAAAGCGATCCGAAACTGCTGGAAAAATTCGCCCGCGAACATTATCTCATGAAACGCGACAGCGAGGATATTTATTTGATTGTGAAGGACACATTGCGATAAAATTCCAAATTAAAAAATTCCAATCGCGATAGCCATCGCGACAAATTCCAAAATACGATTTACGATTCGGGATTTGAGAGGTGTATTTGCCTTAAATTTTCCTGTATGGTAACATCGCTGTATGTTCAGCATTTTATTTAACCACGGAGATAAATCGAGGTATGCACGGTACACGGAGGAATGCTTTGCTAATTGCCGAATTTTCCCCATTAACCCCATTATCCGCCGAAGCTTCAGCGAAGGTGGATTTTCCCATTTCCCCATTAACCCCATTTTCCCATTAACCCCATTTTTCGCATTACCACATTCACTCATTACCACATTCACTCATTCTGTCACTGCCTATATTCCCCAAACACCTTTCGCATTATATCCGAGATTTCC
>DATDOQ010000312.1:0-2444 GCA_035293205.1 Bacteroidia bacterium | reverse complement strand
TCAGAAACGGAACTTCACTTTTTGTTTTTAAGACGGTGTCCGTAACCGGCGTTGTTTCAGACTCCGGCTTATAAAAAAGACTGAGCGCCCTTCCGCCAAAACGATCCACAAAATAAGCGCTGAGGTCTTTGCGGATCTTGTACTTTGTATCAGCCGGAAGCTCGATCACCGTATCACAGCTCGCATAAATAATTGTATCGCTGGTAACGACATAACAATGCGCTTTCACCTTAATTTTTTCCTGGGCGGAAATGACAAGAGGTAAAAAAACTAAAAACGCTATCGCAGCAAGCTGATTCCGGAAGCAGCCGGGTTGCCGACTTAACATATATGCACAGCGAAAAAAACCATGCCGTAATTTAACAAATTACCTGCTCTTAAAGTGCGCCAAGCGCTTTTTCAGATACTGAAAGCCCGCTTGCAAGGGCAGCATCCACGGTGCCGGTACCCTCCTCCGAAAGCGCCTCCCCGGCAAAATAAAGGGTGTTTTCAACCGGTGTTCGTAAAAGCGCAAGCAGCGGTTCGGCACCGACTGTTTTGTAAGAATAAGCGCCACGCGAAAACAGGTCACGCCCCCAATCGGTGATGCGCCAGGCCGTCAGGCGCGCGGAAATGTATTCTTTCTTTTCTTTAAAAATCGCGGCCAGCGATTCGAGGGCAATGTCGAGCAAAGTGTCTTCATGCGCCGATTGCCAGAGTAACGCGTGCGGACCACCAAGCCATCCTGTTAAAACGGGTGATTCATCCGGTAGTTGTGTCCACCATGTCGGCACACGCGTATCCGAAAAAAGAAATCCCATGTTCCTGATTTTCCGCGCTTCCTTATTTTCTTTTCTATTCGAATTCCAGAAAGCTTCATCAAAACGTAAAAAGAATTTGATCACGGTTCCGTAACCCAGCTCCTGGAAAGCCCGCGCGTGCGCCGGCAGCGGCGGATCAAAATCAACGGATCCGGTTTCTCCTTTCGTTTTTAACACACCCAAAGGAAGCGTAATAATCACCTTATCCGCATGAATAGATTTACGTTGAACCAGCTGAATTTCTGCGGAACCACGTTTCCATTTTATTCTGTGAACGAGATGCTCCAGCAGAATATTACAACCAAATGACTCGCACGCGGCCGCAAGCGCATTGGTAAGACGGGAATAACCTCCTTCCACCCTGTACTGTTCTTCCGGCACATGAAGCCATTCATCTTTAAACGCCGCTGCGCTGGCCTGAAAAGTATCCGCGCAGTCATATCCCTGCACAAATCCGCGCACTTCATTTACCAACTGCGCATATTTTGGCTGCTGAAAATTTTTTTCCAGGAATTCTTCAACTGAGATGTCCTCAGAAAGTTTTTTTAAAGCGTTTGAAAGCTGGCGGTTATGGTCAACAATAAAAGTGCTTTCTTTCTCCGGTTCCTCATTAACCCGCCAGATGTCGCCTTTCACAACGTTTGTTTTGATCCCATACTCACTTAGAAGGCGATGCGTAAGCGAAAGATTTCCGTGAATAAATTCAGCGCCAGCTTCATGTGGAACTCCAAAGGAAGTTTCATTGCGTGTCCAGATGCGCCCGCCCGTTCGCGCGCGTCCTTCTAGGACGGTTACACGCAACCCGGCCCGTGCAAGTTCCCGGGCAGCCATCAGACCGCAAGCGCCCGCGCCGATGACAACAATATGTTTTGCTCCGCCAGAATTCAATTCCCAGGGAATAAGTTAAGATAATTATTCAATCATCCCGGAGAATGATCCACGATGTGCAACCACTCCCCGCGAAATTGAACCGCTTTTCTAAAAGCAAATTACTTTTTGAAAATTGTTGCGCCCAGGATCAGGCTCAGCACCACCAACGCCAGGAAAATGAAAAATATTACCTGCGCGATAGAGGCAGCGCCCGCTGCGATATTCGTGAATCCGAGTACTGCGGCAACAATCGCAATTACAAGAAAAATAGCTGTCCATCTCAACATGATCGTCTTGTTTTAGTTGTATTATTATAGATACTCCCCTTCCAGCAATTCAAATTATGCACCACTGTTAAACGGCCTGAAAGAAAACAGTTAAAAGTTAATTCAGGGCGATTATGCTGCCCCAATTGGGGAGAAAACTGCCCATCGTCGTTTATTAAAAACACATGTGAAGCATAAAGCAGGTCAGTGAAAAATGCCCTTTTTCTCCTCCGTTTCCGTACCCTTAGCGGGGTCTTTGTCATTTTCTTTTTCTTTTTCTTTATCCCTGTCTTTATCCCTGCGCAGGCCTTTAACAAGGAAGCTGGTGCGAAAATCCTTCATGCTCGCACCGAAATCAATAATTCCGGCCCGGAGACTGTTTGCAACAGTTGTATCAGCCATCACCATCCAGAATGCGCTGCTGTCAAGTTTATTGGTGACATTCTTTAAATTATCTGTAATGTCTTTTACATTATTATTGGTTTCATTCAGCGTGCGGGCGGTTTCT
>DATDOQ010000311.1:0-2269 GCA_035293205.1 Bacteroidia bacterium | reverse complement strand
CAGCCAGCTGGCGCAGCCACCAGTGGAGCGAATAATACATTTGAATTAACGCGCTCCGGAATACCATGGCTCAGCCCGTTTGCAGTGGTAGATAATACGACTCCGCTTGGAATTCCAACGAGCGAAATCGACGGAGCCTATACACTCTATCCAAACCCGGCATCAGATTTTGTGGTCATCGAAGTGAATAATCCGGCAAACGATGCCTATAAATACGAAGTGTTCGATGCTACGGGTAGGTCAGTGATGATATTCCAGAATACGAATTCGCGTACGGAAATTGATCTGACATCACTCAGTGAAGGTTATTATTTCATCAAGGCGACAAATCTTACAGACAATAGTTTCATCACCGAACGTGTAGTGAAGAAGTAGATAGGAACTGCGGCTCCGGCCTTAGCCGGCAGCTTGCAAATTACCACTCAGCCTGACAGGATTTTTAAAAGTGATTTTTTAGAAATGCTTGCCAGGCTGAGTGGCTTTTAAAGCGGAAAATAATTCCGGAAATTCCCGAAAATACAATATCATTGAAATAAACGCTGCAATGAGTCACATTGAAAACAAAAAAGTAATGGACGCGCTGGCCCAGTGCGCCGCGGAATGCAACCATTGTGCAACGGCATGCTTAGACGAAAAAGATATTATGATGTTAACGCGCTGCATTCGTCTTGATATCGATTGCGCGGAGATCTGTTCACTTGCCGGAGGATTCGTAGCCCGCGGGTCAGAAAGCTACAAACGCGTCCTTAAACTTTGCGCTGAAATTTGCGAGGCGTGCGCGAAAGAATGCGATACGCACACGCATATGGAACATTGCAGCCGGTGCGCGCGGGCGTGCAGGGATTGCGCGGATTCATGTAAGAATGCAGCGTAGTTTTTTAATGCAAATCCATTTCAGTCAGATTTATCTGATTGATAAAATGGAAATCATCTGATTGTGGCTTTAGCCACATAAACTGGCCTTACCACACAAAAACCATAAGCTGGATAAGAATATAGGATTCATTTAAACTATTTCTTCTCCTGGAGCAGCCTTTCCAGGACAAACATTTCGTCCCTTAATCTTGCTGCTTCCACGAAATCCATTTCTTTCGCCGCGGTTTCCATGGTGCGGCGGGTTTTCGATATTGCTTTTTGAAGCTGCTCCTTCGTCATGTAATTTAAAACCGGTTCGGCGGCCAATGCGGTTAAGTCAGCCTCATGTTCGGAGTAATAATTGTTTTCAGCCTTTTGACGGCGCGAACCACCGGTTGCAGAAAGTACATTGCTAAGCGCATCCTTGGCTTTTACAATTTGCCGTGGCGTAATATTGTGGTCCAGGTTGTAATGTATCTGCCTTTTGCGGCGGCGATCCGTTTCCTTGATCGTCTGCGCCATGGATTCCGTGATCTTATCCGCATACATGATGACGCGACCATTTACATTTCGCGCGGCCCGCCCGACGGTCTGGACAAGCGAACGTTCAGAACGCAAAAAACCTTCTTTATCTGCGTCGAGGATCGCGACAAGTGAAACTTCAGGCAAATCCAGACCTTCCCGCAACAGGTTAATGCCCACAAGCACATCAAAAATTCCTTTACGCAGATCCTGCATGATCTCCACGCGCTCCAGCGTTTCCACATCCGAATGAATGTACCGGCAGCGCACGCCAAGTCCCGCGAAATATTTCGTCAGTTCCTCGGCCATCCGTTTGGTGAGCGTTGTTACGAGTATCCGCTCATCACGTTCCACCACCTTATGGATCTCATCGAGCAAATCGTCCACCTGCCTTTTGCTTGGCCTGATCTCGATCATCGGGTCAAGCAAGCCGGTTGGACGAATGACCTGTTCAACTACAATTCCTTCTGACTTTTGCAGCTCATATTCCGCGGGAGTCGCGCTGGCGAAAATCACCATGTTTTGAACCGTTTCAAATTCATCAAACTTCAACGGGCGGTTGTCCATGGCCGCCGGAAGTCGAAAGCCATACTCCACGAGTGCTTCTTTCCGCGACCTGTCGCCACCATACATCGCGCGCACCTGCGGGATCGTAACGTGACTCTCATCAATGACCATTAAATAATCGTCCGGGAAATAATCGAGCAGGCAGAACGGCCGGCTTCCGGGCGAACGTCCGTCGAAGTAACGTGAATAATTTTCAATGCCGGAGCAATAACCCAGCTCGCGCATCATTTCCATATCAAAAGTGACGCGGTCTTCGAGGCGTTTTGCTTCAAGTTTTTTTCCAATAGAATTAAAATGTTCGACTTGTGCCACCAGGTCATCTTGT
>DATDOQ010000310.1:0-2340 GCA_035293205.1 Bacteroidia bacterium | reverse complement strand
CCACCCAAAACCCGGTGCGGTACATGTCTTTGACGCGAATGCGGCGGCTTCCGTAAACGATCGTATTCGGCGCGGTGGCTACCGGCATCATAAATCCGAGCGAGGCTGCCATGGTTGCAGGAATTAATAACGCGAGCGGCGGAATGCCAAGCGGCTTGTACAAAGCGAGCAGGATTGGGATCATCAGTTGGATGGAAGCTACGTTCGAAGCGAACTCGCTGATCAATGCAATGGTGATGCAAATTACTGCAATCATAACTGGCAATGATAAATGCTGCAACCCTTCCAGATGCCCCGCCATCCAGGTGCCCAGGCCGGAACTTTCAAATCCGGATGCAAGCGCGAATCCGCCGCCGAAAAGAAGGATGATGTCAAATGGTAAACGTTCCACTTCTTTCCAGGAAATAAGGCTTGTGCCTTTTTCGGAAAGGGAAGGCGTGAGAAACAAGATCAACGCCGAAAAAATAGCCACTGTGCTGTCTTCGATATACGCCGCATATTCGCCGAAAAGAGAAGCCCAGCCTTTGAAACGGAATGCTCCGAAATCAATCGGGTTTCTTGTGAACCACAGCAGCGCGGTCATGGTAAAAACAGCAAGCACATATTTTTCTTCGAAGCGCATGGGCCCAAGCTTCTTTAATTCATCCCTGAAATAATGCCGATCGATCTGCGGACGCTCATTTTTGCGGATGAACAAAAAATTCAGCAGCCACCAGGTAAACAGCAGCAGCAGGAATGAAACCGGAAGTCCCAACTGCATCCAGCTATAGAAATTCACTTCGTCGGTTCCGAAATTATCTTTCCAGGCGCGGTAAAAGATCATGTTGGTGGGTGTGCCCACAAGTGTAGCAAGTCCGCCGATAGTGGCTGAATATGCCAGACCGATCAGCAACGCCGTTGCCATTTTATTCCGGTCCTTTTCATTTTGAACATGAATCTCAACCTGGGCGATCAGCGCAAAAACGGCTGCGAGCAGCATCATCACTGTCGCCGTATTTGAGATCCACATGGAAAGCAGGTAGCTGGTGAGCATCACACCCAATAAAATATTTGCGGGCTTTGTTCCGACGGCCATTAAAATCCGCAAGGCAATTCGCTTGTGCAGGTTCCAGCGTTCGATGGCAAACGCGAGAATGAATCCGCCAATGAAAAGAAAGATGATGTTGTCCATGTAATCCCGCGCCACATCTTTTGCGGAAGCAATTCCGAGAAGTGGAAAAAGCAGGAAAGGCAATAAAGACGTTACAGCAAGATGTACCGCTTCGGTCATCCACCACCAGGCCATCCAGAGGGCGATGGCAGCCATAGCGGTGACTTCCGGCCTGCCCGGCACTAAATCGGCAAATATCCAGATCAAAATCGCCGTTAAAGGCGCTGCGATCCGGTGCACATTATTCGCTTTCATTACTTTTGGGGAAAGAAATCACATTTACGTTATGCGCAAACATAAGCATCTTCTTTCCACACTCCTCATCGCGGCGGTTTTCAGCGCGTGCGGCATGTTTAACCGGGGTAAAAAAACTTCGGTGGATTATCTGAATGAAGGATACGTAAAAGCATTCGTTACCGAATACCGCGTTGACGGTTGCACATTCATGCTCCAGCTCGAAGGCGAAGGCCAGAAGCGGCTTGAACCCGATGGATTGCAACCCGAATTTGAGCATGACAGCATGCGCGTCTGGTTGAAATACCAGCCGGAAGAAAGAATGAGCATTTGTATGGCCGGACAAACCATCAAAGTGATCGACATTAAAAAGAGGGATGATTAGTTCATTGCGCGATCCCAGATCCATCCGAATAATTTTTATGGGAACACCCGGCTTTGCGGTGGAAACACTCCGGAGGCTGGTCAATGAAAAGTATAAAGTGGTCGCTGTGGTTACTGCGCCGGATAAGCCGGCAGGACGTGGACAAAAATTGCAGCAATCGGAAGTGAAGCAATTCGCGGTGCAAAATAACATTCCTGTACTTCAGCCGGAAAAATTAAAAGCGCCGGATTTCATGGAAGCATTGAAATCCTACCAACCGGAATTGCAGATTGTGGTTGCATTCAGGATGCTGCCGGAAGCCGTTTGGTCTTTGCCTCCATTGGGAACAATCAACCTGCATGCTTCCCTCCTGCCCCAATATCGCGGCGCTGCGCCGATCAACCGGGCGGTCATGAATGGGGAAAAGATCACAGGCGTCACAACTTTTTTCCTGCAACATGCCGTTGACACCGGTCATATTCTGCTGCGCGAAGAGATTGAGATTGATGAAAACGAAACCGCGGGTGAGCTGCATGATTGTCTGGTAAAAATTGGCGCTTTGCTGGTAACGCGGACAATTGACGGGATCGCT
>DATDOQ010000309.1:0-2460 GCA_035293205.1 Bacteroidia bacterium | reverse complement strand
ATCACCCTGCAGCTGGTCGCCAATGAAATTGCTGGCAAGCATTCCCGCCGGTGTCATGATCGCAAAAAGTCCGAGCAAAAGAAACGCGGAAGGTTTTGAGTGACCCATGTGCAGCAGCAAGCCGATAAAAGCGATCGCGATCGGAATATTATGCAAAACTATTCCGGTTAGAAACGGCGGAAATATTTTCGGATCATCCGTTTCCACGCCAAGCGGCATTCCTTCGAGAAAAGAATGCAGGCACAATCCGGACACAACACCCAGCGGAATGCGGGCGTGTCCATGCTTATTCACCTCGTGTTCATGCGCGTGAAGGTGAACATGACCATGCTCGATTCCTTCTGAAATATATTCGAGCAGCAACTGGATCAGGAAACCGACCAATATCCAGATTCCTGTTTCGGTGGCGGAATGGAGGGGATGATTATGGTTTTCTTCACCTGCGCCATATAATTCCGGGATAAGATGCAAAAGACTGATCGCAAACAGGAAGGCGCCGCTGAAAGCCAATAGCAGACGCAATGGATTCCGCGGGATTTTTACGACAAGCAGGATCATTCCGCTCAGCAAAACAGAAATGAAAGCGATCAAGCCGTATTTAACCAATAACATAGATCAGCGTTTTCTTGCCAGAATGATAAGCCTTTTGGATGTTTCCGGCGCGAAAGGTACTAAGCTGTAATCGCCAAACAGCATTTCTGTATCAAAATGTTCCACCAGCAGGTGACGGAAATCTTCCAGACGAAGCAATTGCACCGTTTCTGTAAAATGAAATTCTTTGCCAGCTTCGTTAATAAAAATCTCTTTGATAATGAGATTGTCTTCGATCCGTTTCTGCCACCTGAAATGAACCTGCCCTTCCGTTTTTTCACCGGACGGATGCGCCGCGATCGCTTTTTCCACCAGTTCCGCATTAAAAAAGTCGATCACAAAAAAACCGCCGGGCTTTAACCCTTTCGCTACGGCATCCATCACCATTTTATCATCGCTGAGATCACGGAAATAACCGAAGCTGGTAAAAAGATTGAATACGCCATCGAAATAATTGATGCGGAATGGCCGGCGCATATCATGTTCAAAAAATGTAAGTCCTTGTGTTTCCAGCTTTTTCGCTTCCAGGATATTTCCCGGTGAAAGATCAATCCCGGTCACATCCAGTCCGGCGCGGTGCAAAGCGAGCGCGTGGCGGCCTTTTCCACAGGCAAGATCAAGAACGCGGCTTCCAAGAGCGGGCTTGAGGTATTGAACGAGGTTTAGGATAAACGCATCCGCTTCCCGCTGATCCCTGTTGAAGTAAAGCAGATGATAATAAGGTGAATCAAACCAGGACTGGTACCATGTTTTGTTTTTCTTTCCCGGATCCATGTTTCAAAGTTACTTCTAACTTTGAATGCTCCTATGCCAACCCGTTTCATCGCACAAATTGCATTTCGCCTTCTGTCTGCGGCAATTCTACTGCTGCCGGCGAGCGTCACTCATGCGCAGGACTACAAGTTCAGCCATCTTGGCGTGAAGGATGGACTTTCACAGGCCGTTATCAACTGCATCCTGCAAGACAGTCGCGGATTTATGTGGTTCGGCACACAGGAAGGCCTTAACCAGTACGACGGCTACACCTTTCACGTTTTCAAGCGCGATCCGGAAGACACGAATTCCCTTTCAAACAATTTCATTTATTCAATCGCAGAGGACAAGCAAGGAATACTTTGGATCGGCACCAATGGCGGAGGGCTGAATTCCTTTGATCCTGCCACGCTAAAATTCACGCGTTACCTGAGCGATCCGAAAGACAGCACTACGATCAGCAATGATGTGGTAAGGACTCTTTTCGTTGATAAAAAAGGGACGTTATGGGTGGGGACGGATGCAGGGCTGAATCAATTCGATGCGAAAAATAAAAAATTCAGAAGGTTTCTCACTAATCCTGATGATCCCTACAGCATAGCTGGAGCCCGTGTTACATGTATTATTGAGGATCGGGATGAAGATCTTTGGATCGGAACGTACGGGACAGGAATTTCCCATCTTGATATGAAATCCCGCCGCTTTTATAATTACCAGATGTCGGAATCAGATATTGACCGATTCTATCCTCACAACGTATTCAAGGATCCACAACGCAGAAAAAGAGTTAATCAGGTCCGTTCTATTCTTTTTAATACGCCAGAAATGCTCTGGGTAGGCACAGATGGTGGAGGAATTGAGGTATTCAATGTTGTTAACCACAGTTATGAATCCATCCTGTATCCAGGCTCGTCTTTGTCGGATATTTCGAGTAATGTTATTACATCTATGCAACGTGGACCAAATAATGACATTTGGATTGGTGTTTTTGAAGCTGGCCTGGATATTCTGAAGATGGGAGATCATTCCATCGAACATTATGGTCCTACAAATGATCCTTATTCGCTCAATTCAAAAGTCATCAAGCGCATGTTCCGGGATAAGCAAGGCAACATG
>DATDOQ010000308.1:0-2080 GCA_035293205.1 Bacteroidia bacterium | reverse complement strand
GGGACCTGTCCAGGCAGTTCCTACATCGGTGAAACCTACAACCTGGAAGTGATTGAAGAAATCCTGCCGCAGGGGACGGTTAAACAAGTAACGGAAAAGCGGTACGCGAACTTCATTGTTGATCAAGGCAACGCTGTTCCCATTGCGGATGTTTTGCCAAAACCCGCGCATTGGAGTGGCGAGCGTCTGGTACGTGTAATTTTCCGTTTGGGAAACATTTACCGTGCGGTCGAATTTCGGGCGAAGCCAGTTGTCCACTCCGCCAAGGTAATAGACCAGCTTTTCGTTTCCGAAAGAAGTGGCGCCTGTAGCACGAAAAGCCCAGATGATCTCCCGGTGGATCTTCATGTAATAACGGAAGTCAAGCCCGATGGCATACAGATCATTCTTGAACCAGCGGTTCGATTTATCCTGCGCTTGGAAAATGCTGTCGAGTCCCTGAAATGTTTCCACGAAAAATTTGAAACGCATTCCGTTGTACAAATTGAGCCCGCGGCGGATGGTATTATCAAAAACCAGCTCAACTTTGGCATTCGCAGAATTGATAAATTGATTTTTCGCAAGCAGGTTGTTATAATCCGTTGCGAGGAAAACGCGCCGGTCATTCCGGTACCCGATAATTCCGCGGAAGCTCAGCACTTCTGTAAATGGATATTTTAATCCATAACGTGCCTCGTGCGTATGCATTTTACTCAGTGTGTTGAAGCCGCTCACATTCAGGAATGCCTGCCGGTGAAGCATCAGCGACTTGTCCCATCGGCGCGTACGGTCTTCAAAATAAAGAACGTACTCGTTATTTTTCAGATCTCCCGACAGTCGGACGGCGCCTACAATTTTATGATCTTCGAGCAGATCAGACATGCCGATTTTCATCAGTCCGGTAAATCCCGGGTTCAGGTAGATCGGCGAGCTGCCGCCGCTGAACCGCTGGTAACCGGCATTAAGGAAGCTGTTGTCGAGTTGGCTGACCACATATTCCGTGCTGAATTGAATTTTATAGTTACGCTGGATGGGCAGCAGAAACTTATCTTTTGGGGTTGTATTTGCAAGCAACGTGTCGGGTGGGGGCGGAACCGCATCACTGCCCGTTTTTGTTACAGTGCCGGGTGGAGGAGGCACCGTTGCAGGATATGTTTTCGGTTTGTTGCCATCGAACTGGTAATTGTTGATGTCAATCTTCGTGCTGTCGGTTTTCTTCTCAGGGGTTTCGGGCACTTTCACCGTTTGCATCGGCTTACCGGGAGGCGGCGAGGTTTTCGGCTGTATTTTTTCAAGCGAATCAATTTCAGCGTCAATGCGCGCCAACTCGATCACGCGGTCACGATGAGCTGTGTTTTTCAGATTCGCTGATGTCAGGGAAGCAAAAGGGACCAGCGGTTGTATGTAAATAAAATAACGGCCGTCGTGAAAGATCACTTCCGTAAGCTGGTTCGCGGAAGGAGAAATATCCTGTTCAATGATATTGAACTTATAATTCGTCACCGGGATACTCCGGGCAAAAAAGCGGTAATGTTCTGCCGTGTCGATATAAGCGATCGTGCTGTCGAAATAGCCTACAAAGCGGTTATAAATTCCATTCTGGTCGCTGATGTACGTAAAATGCGTGGAGTCCCATGGCTGAACCTGGAATTCATTGGCAAAGGGTGTATTCGTAACACGGCGCAGCACCCGCGATTTGGTTTGCCAGTTGTAAGAAAAAAGATCGAAAGAAGGGATCAGCGTCGCATCCGGACTGACTTTTCCGAGCGTATCGTTCGGGCGGTTTGAACTGAACACGATGTTTCTTCCATTATTGACAAAACGTGGAGAGAGATCATCGTAAATATCTTTTGTGACCGGTGTGGCACCGCCGCCCGCGATGGAATAAATAAAAATATCCGTCTGTCCGTTCTGAACAGCGGACATCACAAAAGTTTTTCCATCCGGCGCGTATGCGTAATCCAGTATTTTAATAAAATTATAGACCGGCTTCACAACTTTTTCATCATCATCCACACTGTAAATAACCAGCCAGGTTTCACCTTCATTTTCATAGAAATAAGAAAGAACCTGTCCGCTCGGATGCCAGGCAACCATCGGG
>DATDOQ010000307.1:0-2135 GCA_035293205.1 Bacteroidia bacterium | reverse complement strand
GCCTGTGCCTGCAAAAAGATCCAGCGCTTTGGTGGATTCGAATTCGATCCGGTGCGTGAGCAGATTGAAAAGTCCTTCCTTTGCGAAATCGGTGGTAGGACGAACGGGTAACCCGGGTGGCGCGTTGATAGTTCTTCCTTTCAGTTTTCCGCCGATAATTCTTGTCATAAAAAATCAGGAATAATAATGCGCGGCGAAAAGATCGTAATGAAAATGATCCGGAAACTGTTCAAAGCCTTTCGCAAACCGCGCTTCCACAGGATGGTCTGCGAACCGCACCTGGCGGACATATTTTTTTGCAAGCCCCGCGATCGCCGAATCTTCCGCCACTTCCCCGGCGATCTCCAGCTCCATGGTTTCCGGGTTCATTTTGAGTTGCTCGGTGGCGTATAACAGGAAATAAATAAAGTCTTCGCTCGTCTGGTATTTATAGGTATTTGCAAGGAGCAGGTTTCCGCTTTCTGAAATAACCAGGTCGAAATTTCCTTGCCGCACATGCGCAAAAACGCGCCGGCCTTCTTTATTTTTCGTGACGGAAAGCGTTCGCTCTATCAATGGCGAAAGATGATGACGAATCCGGACAGCGGGTGATATTTTCTTCAGCATTTTTTCAAGCGACGCGTCAATTGCGTAAATATTTCTTGCCTCCGCGTTCCGCAGCATATCTACCAGCACGGCGTCATTTGTGTCGAGGGGCTGATTAAACGCGAGGTAATCTTTCGCATGCTGACTGTCGAACAGCGCCGCGGGAACCAGCGTGAATCTTTCCGAAACCACCAATGCATCCACGCGCTTGAAACCATTCGTCAGCCATTCATGCCCTGCAATCACGTTTTGCAGTTGTTCAGCGAGCAGTGGGTCATTATCCGCTTTGCGGAATACATATTGTTCGAAGGCAAGAAAATCATTCGACAGATTATCCAGCACCGCGAGTGTGAGCCTGCTGTCGCCGGCCTGCAAAACAAGACAGAACTTTTCACAAAACGCAGGATCAAATGCGGCGTCGTGGAATTTAATGGAAGGGGATATTGTGCGGTTAATACTTGACATGGACTGCGAATATAGTAAAAGGGCTGCGGGCATGGCCAGCGCACGGATGTGCCGAATCTTGAGAAGAGAGAATGGAGTTGAGAAATTACGTTTTCAGTGAGCGGCCGGGGAGTGGAGAAAAGGTGCCCGATGTACCATGCCGACTGACCGAAGGATGACAAGGAAGTGGCTGAGAGTGAACTTAATGCGGTTTTTTGGGGGAGGACTATTCTTACTATTTTAAGGCAAATACAGTCATTATACTGACTGAATTAATCCGAATTTGGTCAGTTTATTGACAATAATTCGTACATTCGTAATATGAAATTTGTACCTCGCGTCATTCATGAACGGTTCATGAAACGGTTGCTTCCGGGTAAGGTGCTCATTCTGCTTGGCTCCCGGAGGACAGGAAAAACTGTTTTCATTAAAAAGGTGATCGAAAATCTTAAAGAGCCGTATTTGCTTTTGAACGGAGAAGATGTTGACGCTGCTGATCAATTGCGCAAGCGAAGCGTTGAAAATTACAAGCGTCTGCTGGGAAACAGGAAAGTTCTGATAATAGACGAGGCGCAGAAGATAGAGGATATCGGAATGAAACTAAAGTTAATGGCAGATGAAATTAAAGGAATAAAAATTATAGCTACCGGCTCCTCCGTTTTTGATTTAACCTACCGCCTCGGAGAACCCCTGACAGGAAGAAGCTCAACATTTTATATATATCCGCTGGCCCAGATGGAATTAGCCAAAACGGAAAATGCCATTCAAACCCATGCAAGACTGGAGGAGCGCTTAATTTACGGAAGCTATCCTGAACTTACCAGTAAAAAATCGGCAGAGGAAAAAGTAGAATACCTGAAGGAAATTGTAAGTTCCTATCTCCTGAAAGACCTGCTTGTTTTTGACAATGTCCGGAATTCCTCTAAACTATTCGACTTGCTGCGGCTGATTGCATTTCAGATTGGTAAAGAAGTGTCCTATCACGAGCTTGCCAACCAGCTCGGAATAAGTAAAAATACAGTTGAGCGTTACCTCGATCTGCTGTCGAAAGTTTTTGTCATCTATAAATTACAAGGGTTTAGCAGAAATCTGAGAAAGGAAATCAC
>DATDOQ010000306.1:0-7258 GCA_035293205.1 Bacteroidia bacterium | reverse complement strand
GATCAAGTTGCTTGAAGGAACACAGGGCATCGGCGTCATTCTTGCGGAAACGCATAACTCCGCCAAATCGGTCATCGAAGCATTCCTCGGGGTGGAAGTGAATATTCTGGTGCAAGAATTCATCAAGGAGGCAGGCGGCGCTGATGTGCGCGCATTTATTGTGGACGGACAAATCGTAGGCGCAATGCGTCGTCAGGGCGCGGAAGGCGATTTCAGATCAAATCTTCATCGCGGGGGTAAGGCTTCGCTGATCGAACTTTCACCAGAAGAAAAAGCAACGGCCATTAAAGCGGTTAAAAAACTCGGACTCGCCATTGCTGGCGTTGACATGCTCCAGGGCAATCGCGGACCGCTGGTCATGGAAGTGAATTCTTCGCCGGGCCTGGAAGGAATTGAAGCGGCAACCGGGGTTGACATCGCAGGAAAAATCATTGAATACATCGAGCGAAACGAATTTCATGCGCATCTCTGAGATTTTTGTCATGAATTGCAGAAATTGAAAGATTGCAGATTGAAAGATTGATGAACGTGTGTGCGGCACTGAACCAGGGAATGAAAACCATCTTTTATTTAATAGCTCTTGTAGCCTGGACAGAATTATCTGCTCAAAATTGCATCATCCATCCCAATACGTCCGACCTGATCTGGAACAATAATGTTCATAAACAGGTCCTCACGGTTGAAGAAAAAGGTGGCGCAAAATACGTTCTGGAAGTTTTTTTCTTCGATACGACCGGCAATTGTTACAAGCGCGTTTACCGCGACAGTTATTCTAAAAAATATTATTTCCATGAATGGGATAACGGGCGGACGCCAAATATCCGGTGGACAATTTTCGGTTATTATGATAAGGATTCGAATGAAGTGATCAATGATAAAAGCACCACGTATTATTATCCGGAAGGATCATCCAAGCTGGAGCGTCTCTACAGAAGTGATTCCGTCTACCACACACAGATAACCATTCAATTACCGGATAAGAATGGAATCCGCCCGAAGCCGGAACAATACTGGCTCGATGCAAAAGGCGATACATTCCGGAAAGTTTATTTCATTGAGAAAGAAAACAGCAGCAGTTATGTGCAGGAAGTAAAAAAAGGAACGCGGTGGTCCGAGGAACAGAAAACGGTTCAGCTCCGCGATGAAAAAGGAAATCTTGTCCGCTCCGAAGTTTATAAAAACGGAAAGCGGGAAAGACTGACCACCTGGAAGTATGTTTACAAAGACAATATATTGACTGAAGCTTTCGAGTACAATGGTGAAGATGACTTGCGCACGAAAACCATTTATTTCCGCGACGGTTATATGACCATCAACTACAAAAATGGGAAAGAGGAGAATCGTTACACCGAATATTACCCCGTGGCCGACCCGATCCCTGAGCCACATGATCCTGTTATAATCATTGATCCGGAAGACGGGCAGCTCACAAACAAAAAAGATCGTGAGAAACCGGTAAAAGCAGAAATTCCACAGCGAAAAAAGCCGGTTCTCTCACCGCGCCGGGAAGAAGTAAAAAGCATGTATGATCCAAACGGGCCAATCCTTGCAATCCTAGAATTCGGCACAGATGGCTTAATCATCCGGGAAAATATTCTCTGGGATAATAAGACTTATTTCTACTCTTACGAATTTTATTAAAACCACAACACCAGCTTCTTTCGTTCCTGTAGAAACCAATTTCGTAGTTTCGTACTTCTTTCGTACTATTCGTACCAGATAGCCATCGGGTTCGTACTGTTTCGTATTTCGTACTATTCATCTTTCGTATTTCGTACTATTTCGTATTATTCGTATTTCGTACAATGGGAAAGTCATTTAATATCCAGGGACAAACAATCGGTCCGGGCGAGCATGCCCAGGTTGTATTAAATATCTACAAGCTTCCGACCCATACGCTGATTGAAATTCCGGTTTTTGTGTTTAACGGGAAGGAAGCCGGTCCGACGATCCTGTTTCTCGCGGGCATGCATGGCGATGAGATCAACGGCATCGAAGTGTTGCGCCGCCTGATCCGACGCGAGGATGTAAAACGCCTTAAGCGCGGCTGCATCGTGATCATCCCAGTCATCAACATCATCGCCTTTCTTGCCGGCACACGCGATCTGCCCGACGGGCGCGATCTGAACCGTTGCTTTCCCGGATCGCCCAATGGTTCGCTGGGAAGCAGGATCGCGCATGACCTGATGCAGACGATCGTCCCGCAAATTGATTTTGGAATAGATTTTCATACTGGCGGCGCGCGGATTTCAAATTATCCACAGGTGCGCTGCGTATTCGACGATCCGCGTAACCTGGAGCTGGGAAAAATTTTCTCCCCGCTGATGGTGCTGAATTCTCCTTTTCGTGAATACACGCTGCGAAAAGCCGCGGCCGGTCTCGGTAAACCTTTTCTTGTTTTTGAAGGTGGGGAATCGCGCCGGTTTGATTACGAAAGCATCACGGAAGGACTGAACGGCTGCATGCGCATTCTCAATCATTATGGAATGACAAAAGCAAAAGTTCCGCAGAATCCTACTGTGTTTCTCAGCAAGACCACCTGGATCCGCGCGCGCAGCTCAGGACTTTTTCATACGCAGCATAAATATGGAGCGCGCGTTGACAGAAACGAAACGCTTGGTCAGATCTGTGATCCTTACGGCGAAGTGGAGCATCTGGTTTCCGCACCTTTCAACGGGTATATTGTCGGTGTAAATAATCAACCGGTGGTCAACCAGGGGGATGCGCTGATCCATCTCGGCATAGAACAAGAACCCAATGACCGGATGTGAGTTTACAATTTTTACCTTCGCGCATCCTGTCGCACAATATCACCATATACACCGATGGCGCCTCCCGCGGAAATCCCGGTCCGGGCGGCTACGGCATCATTTTAATGTCGGGGAAACACCGGAAAGAAATTTCTGAAGGATTCCGTCGCACAACGAATAACCGGATGGAATTGCTGAGCGTGATCGTTGCGCTGGAATCACTGAAGACGCCCGGCTGCCACGTGACAATCTATTCCGATTCGAAATACGTGGTGGATAGCATCATGCAGAAATGGGTCTGGAACTGGCAGAAAAAAGGATTTTCCGGGAAAAAGAATGCAGATCTCTGGGCCCGGTTCCTGCGAATTTATCCGAAACACAACGTGAAATTAGTTTGGGTGCGCGGGCATACCGAGAATGCATTCAATGAGCGTTGCGATGAGCTGGCAGTGTCCGCAGCATTAAACGGACCGCTTCATATTGATGCAGGCTATGAAAATCCGGAGGAGAATACATTGAACCTGGAATGAATTTCTTTTCCCGTTGCGAAATTTTCACTTTAACTTTTTCCGGCTCTCTTCGAGCAATTTTACCAGCTCCAGTGATTCCGTCTTACTTGCCTCGAGCTGCTGCAACCCGGTCGCGTTATTTTTCACCGATTGCAGTTCTTTTATTTTCTTCTCGTCCTCATTCGCTTTCTGGGTGAAATGATTTTGGAGCGACCCGAGGATGCTCCTTATGAAATTCTGCGTATTCCTGGAATCCGTCATGTTATACAGCGCCTCCAAACCCGAAATTGCATTTTTCACTGTTTCGGCATTGCATCTTTTCAGGAAAACGCTATAATAATACAAAAGGCTCTGCTGGTGCATTCCCCATAGACCTGGCAAGGTTTTTTCAAACCAGGTTTGCTGCACGTCGCTGCCTCCATGCATGTAGGCATTGCCAACAACAGTTTTCATGGAACGATGCGGATCATTTTCGCGTTTCGCGGCTTCAGCCATGCCGGTTTCGGGAAAATGCATGACCAGCGCCTGCAGCGCGACTCTCACTACATTAAAAGAAGAATCTTTGAGTGCGTTGAGGTAGACATCACGCAGACTGGCATCCTGCATCATGGAAAGCTTTAAAACCGCATAAGTTCGCACAATGGATTTCGGGTCGGATTCTGCCAGTGCGATGAGCTTTTGCTTTGCTTCAGGGGCAAGCGCCGTTTTATCATCGGGATTACCGGGAATTTTAACCGTTGCCAGTGAACGGATAACATAAAATTTATCATCCAGCGCTTTGGTTACGATCTGCATGGCAACTTCTGTTTGCGCGGTTTTAGGGGCGAGGCCGGCTAACGCCTCATAGCGATCCATAAACAAACCGGAATGATCAAAAAGAAACGCCCATTCACCTTCGGTGTGCGGATCTTTTTTGTAACAGGGCAGCGTTTTATGCGCATCTACGTTCACAAAATCCGGCCGTGAGGCAACGTTGAAATAAAATGTATCGGCAATTGATTTTACAGTCACTTCTTTTCGTATAACTTTTCCAGCTGAATAAATATCAATGCTTAGCGGAAAACGAAATACAGGTGTTCCATTCGAACGATCCTGCGTTTGCTTCACAATAACCTGCTGATTTGCTTTTGCTGAATCATAGAGATACGTTATTTCCAGCTCCGGATGGCCGGGCGACAAAAACCATTGGTTAAAAAACCATTGCAGGTCCTGCCCGGTAATTTTTTCAAATGCCAGCCGCAGGTCGTGGATTTCGGCGACGTTGTATTTATTTGTTTCAAGATAAAGTTTCAACGACGCGAAAAATGCTTCATCACCCACATATTGCCGGAGCAAATGCAAAACCTGTGCGCCTTTATTATAGGAATGGCGGTCGAACATTTCTTCCTGCTCCGAATAATAATGCCGTATGAGCGGCTCGCGTTTTCCCGGCCATTGCTGTGTGGCGCGGCCTGCTGCGGATTCCTGCAGGTAACCTCCGAGTGAATTCAAACGATGGTACTCGGCATGGTCTTTTCCATATTTGTGCTCGATCCAAAGATATTCGCCATAGGTTGCGAACGATTCATTCAGCGGCAGGTTGGCCCATGATTCACAGGTAACCAGGTCGCCGAACCATTGGTGAAAAAGCTCATGCGAAACGTATTCTTCAAAATTCGCGTCAAGCAATTCGCGGTCGTCATTTTGGAGATAATCGCTGTGCAGCGTAGCGGAGGTGTTTTCCATCGCGCCGGAAACATAATCGCGCGCGCAGATCTGGGAATATTTTGCCCAGGGATAATCCACGCCAAGACGCGTGGAAAAAAATTCCATCATTTCGGGCGTGTTGCCGAAAATTTGTTTTGCATACGGCTCAAATTGTTTTTCCACGTAATAGCTGACTTCTTTACCGCGCCATGAATCTTTCACGACAGAAAATTCCCCTACCGTCATCATCACCAGGTAAACCGAATGTGGCAGGTCCATGCGCCAATGATCAGTACGCGTGCCGTCGGCATTTTTCTTCGACGAAGCGAGATAACCGTTGGATAAAGTGACGAACGGCTCATCTACGGTCATGAAAATTTCGTTCGTCATTTTTTCATTCGGCCGGTCAACCGTCGGAAACCATACGCTGTTGGCCTGCGTTTCCCCCTGTGTCCAGATCTGACGCGGCTTGCCGGGGACTTTTCCATCCGGGTTAATGAAATACAATCCCTTATCAGAAGAAATCGCTGCGCTTCCGCCGGTGGCTGTTAATTCATCCGGCTTTGCTACATAGTCAATATACAGCGTAAAATTATCTGTGCGATTCAGTACGCGCCCAGGCTCGATCCGGATCATTTTTCCGTCGTATTCATATTTCAGATTGACGGTGTCTTCTCCGTAAAGCGCATTGCGTTTTATTTCCGCCACTCGTATGAGCTCCATGCCCCGCGCGTCGAGATTTATTTTAGCTATGGAATAAAAATACGGCCGCGCGCTGATGGTCGCTTTTCCATAGAGGTATCTTTTCGCCCAATCGAAACGCACATCGAGTTTGGTGTGCAGAATATCCGTTTCGCGCGTGGCGGAAGGATTATAGAATGGCTGCGATTCGCGGTTCGTATTTGGATCCACTTTGAGCGAGGGCTCCTGTTGCCTTCCCTGAAACTGACCGGCGGGCGGCTTCGATGGAACGCTGGTCGTGTGTTTTAGTTTGCAGGCAATAAAAAAACATACAATAATTGTACAAGGGAGAATATACTTCAGCATGATCCATTTTCTGGTTGCCCCAAATGTCCGGATTTTAACTGGAAAAATGTTTCCGTCTGTAAAAACTGTGGCTACCTTTGTTAGCATTCAACAGCGATGGGAAAAAAGGAATTCACCGTTACTTCAGGCGAAAAAAAGCACCGGATCGTATTTGAAAAGGACGGTTCGTATTCCGGGACGATTGACGGCACTGCGTTTTTGCTGGATGTCCTTAAACAGGGCGAAAAACTTTTTCATGTGATCCGCGACAATAAATCCTATGAAGTGGAAATTGTAAAAGCAGACCTTGCCACAAAAACGCTGACAGTAAAAGTGAACGGCACGCCCTACCCGATCGCGGTGGCGGATAAATATGATGAGCTGCTGCATTCGCTTGGTATGGATAAAATCGCCGGCGCAAAAGTGAATGAATTAAAAGCGCCCATGCCCGGTCTTGTGCTTGACATTATTGTAAGTGAAGGCCAACAAGTCAAAAAAGGAGATCCGCTGATCGTGCTCGAAGCGATGAAAATGGAAAATATTCTCAAATCGCCGGCGGATGTGACGGTGAAAAAAATAGCCGTGAAAAAAGGAATGGCCGTTGAGAAGAACCAGGCGCTGGTGTTGTTTACTTAAAACGGAGGCCGTATAAGTTGACTTGGCGCGTATTTTAATAACAGGAACCAAGAGCCAGGATTTAAGATATTCTTTCCTGGATCTTGGTTCTTGGTTCCTTGTCCTTTTGATCCTCTTTTTTGTTACACTTTACTTTTCAATCGAATGGAAACACGTAGAAATTTTATCCGGAAAAGTTTTCTCGCGGGCGCAGGCATTACCATTTTCGGGAAAAAACTTGCGGCAACAACTGCTGAAAACTTTCGCGCAACGATCCTGCAGCAGCAGATAGCGCCGTACACACTGCCGGCGATGCCGTATCCATACGATGCGCTGGAGCCGCATATTGACAGGCAGACGATGGAAATTCATCACACCAAACATCACCAGGCGTACGTTATGAACCTGAACAAAGCGCTGGAAGGTTTGAAAATTTCGCTCACCCCGCTGGAAGAATTATTGAGTTCGGTTTCGAAGTACGCGCCGGCGGTGCGCAACAACGCGGGCGGACACTGGAATCATACTTTCTTCTGGGAAATAATGACTCCAGACCATCGCGCTTCAGCGACGAATGCGCCAACAGGAAAAATCGGGGAAGCGATCAACAGCGCCTTCGGATCATTTGAAAAATTCAAGGAACGGTTTACCGCTGCCGCCAAAGACCGTTTCGGT
>DATDOQ010000305.1:0-2675 GCA_035293205.1 Bacteroidia bacterium | reverse complement strand
TTGCCCAGGTTTACGATCAGCAGCTTATGGACCTTTTCAGGGTCTTCAGCAACCACAGGTTTTTCCTTCGCCAGGTCGTTTTTGCCGCCGCAGGATGAAAGTAATAAAATGGAAATGCCGATTTGGCAAAAGTGGAGTTTCATGGAAGAGGACCAAACCAAAATTATGCAAAACCCCGCTGGAACAAGGGCCGCAGAACCCAAATCGTTTGAAAAAATTGTTAAGTGTGGGCGCCGGTCGCATAAATGAAGCTTTTACCGGCTGACAGCGCATAAAAAAAGCCCGCTGTAACGAAAGCGGGCTTCGGTGAACTCAATCAAGATCACTGCGACACGGTGAACTTTCCACGGGTCGCAACATGGTCATCTTCTCCTATGATTGCATAGGAATAGATGCCAGGCGTCAGGTTGTATGAATCGATGGTTGCTTTCTTGTTGTAAAATTGTGCGCGGCATACTTCACGGCCCGTCATGTCGTAAACGGCGAGCTGCTTGATGGATGCATCCGCAACATCAAAATTGGTTTGCGTATTCGAAGGATTCGGGTAAACCACAACATTGTTTTGCAGTAATTGTTCATCTACCCCAACCGCATTAAAGCCGAGCGCGTCCACCCACAATGCGCTTCCTAACTGCGGGTTTGCGGTATCACTCGCGCTGAACAGGATCACAGCGGTATCCGGAATAAGTGTGGTGGAGAGGTAAGTCAACGTAACGGTGTGCAAAGCATAAGCCATGCTTGTTCCGCCAAAAGTTTCTGATCCATATGCAACCGTGTCCCGGACACTCAGGCTTGCGTTCCATTTTGTTAATGCTACAAATGCACGAGCCATATCGCTACCCACTGGCGCATATTTGGCATAATAGGTCATTGTTTCCGGGCGGTCCGTCGATTGATAACCAGGACGTAAATAGGGAGGTACGAGAAGTATCCCACCAGTCAATAAAACGCCTGCCCGGTTTGGAATATTAGTTGGATCGGGGTTATATACAAGGTCAATGGTGGTGATCTTAGCAGAATAAGTTCCCTGGTAGGCATCAACCCCGGTTGCCTGAGTAACCGATGCCGAATTGGAATTTCCAGGATCGACAAGCGGCGAAGTGAAAACGTTATACGAAATCCAGCTTTGCGGCTGTGTTTCTTCACCGGTTGCGGCGGCCCATGTTTCCATACCTGCATTCGGTATCGCTTGTGCCATTGCTGCATTGAACGATGCCAATGCAAAAAGAGTGAGTAAATGTTTTGTCATGGTTGTGGTTGATTGAATGTCAGTTTCCAAAGATAATAAATGGTCCCAAAGGCTAAAATTCAGATTTTGTGTTTCTTACGCGTTCAAATGCCGCGCGGGAAAGGTTATTTCAGACAAAAACCTGCAGATCGTATAGTTTCCGGTAGGCTCCATTTGTTGAAAGCAGCTCGCTATGGGTTCCCCGCTCAATGATCTCCCCGCGCTGCAACACTACAATTTCATCCGCGTGCTGGATCGTGCTCAACCGGTGGGCGATGATTACCGAAGTCCGGTTGCGCATCAGGTTATTTAACGCATCCTGAACCAAACGTTCGCTGCCAGTATCAAGCGCCGAGGTCGCCTCGTCAAGAATCAAAATGGGTGGATTTTTGAGCACCGCCCGCGCGATGGAAATCCGTTGTCTTTGCCCGCCCGACATTTTGCCGCCGCGGTCGCCAATATTCGTATCGTATCCCTGCGGCATTTCAAGAATAAAATCATGCGCGTTCGCAACTTTAGCCGCTTCAATCACCTGCTCACGCGTGGCATGTTCCACCCCGAATGCAATATTGTTGTGCACGGTTTCATTGAACAAAATGGATTCCTGCGAAACAATTCCCATTAGCGCGCGCAGCTCATGCATGCGGACCTCTTTTATGTCCACACCATCGATCAGGATCTTTCCGCTGGTGGGCTCATAAAAACGAGGCAGCAGATCGGCGAGCGTGGTTTTACCGGAACCGGATTGTCCGACCAGCGCGATGATCTTTCCCTTTGGAATTTTCAAGTTTACATTTCGCAGCGCATAACCCTGGTCGCCGCGTACATATGCGAAAGATACATTGCGGTATTCGATCTCCTTACCGAAGCCGGCAATATTTTCCGGTTGTTCCTGGTCACGAATGGTTTCTTCCGCTTTGAGCACGCGGTTGATGCGATCCATGGAAGCGAGTCCTTTCTGCACATTGTAATAAGCCTGCGTGAACTGCCGGACGGGCGGGATAAGCTGGGAAAAGATGATCAGGTACCCGATGAATTTATCAGCTGAAAAATCGCTGGTCTCCCCGAGTACAAGCTTACCTCCGTAGTACATAACTACTACCATCACGCAAACGATCAGGAATTCGCTCAGCGGGGAAGCGAGATCCACCTTGCGGTAATTCCGCACCATGGTCCGCGTGTAAGCCAGGTTTTCTTTTTCGAAACGTTCAGTCGTTTTTTTCTCTGCATTAAATCCTTTGATGATGCGCAGTCCGCCAAGCATTTCTTCCATGAGTGAAAGCAGCGTGCCGAGTTGTTCTTTCGCTCTGCCTGAAGAACGTTTCAGGCTTTTTGCAACCACAGTGAGCAGCAATCCGATCAGGGGTGTCATGAGCAGGACAAAAAGCGTGAGTTGCGGACTGAGTCCGATCAGCGCAGCGAGAAAGATTACGATGGTGACCGGCTC
>DATDOQ010000304.1:0-3852 GCA_035293205.1 Bacteroidia bacterium | reverse complement strand
ACACCCAGCCGCTGCACAGCCTCACGCATGTGATCGGCAACTATAAGCACGAGGTCGGCCGACTTAAAAGTATTTCGCAGCAGCCAGCGGTAAACACGCGATTTCCAGGGAGTGATCAGCACATCGGTACCATGTGGCGTGATGATATACGGGTGAAAGCCTGTCCGTGCGCCAACAGCGCCATAACTCGTCGCGTAATGCGCGTGCAAAATATCCGGTTTTATTTTTTCAAGCAGCCTTTTGACTTTCGTAGCCTTCAACAGCACACGCCAGTTTCCGCCAGTTGATTTTATTGGACCAGCATTAATAAAATGCACTTCAACACCCGCAATTTTTGCATCCCTGAACGTGACCAGGTGAACCTCATGCCCAAGCGACACGAAATAACTGCACCACCGTTGGGTGTGAATGCTGGGAGCGTCGCCAAGATAACAGATCCTCATGAAAATTTACTATTTACTAAAAAAGTACGAAATACGAAATAGTACGAACTACGAAAGATGAAAATGAAATAACAATTTTTCTTCCCTTTCCTTCCTGCCATTTGACCGCCAAAGATTATCGAAAGAGGACTAACCCCATTATCCCCATGTCCCATTTTCCCATTATTCCCATTTTCCCATTATTCCCATTTTCCCATTTTCCCATTATTCATTGCTTATTGCTTTATTGCTAAATGATCCCGGCTGAACAAACAGACGAAGCAAAGTCCACGCGTACGCTTTTGCTTTAGCCGCATAAACCCTTTTAAAAGGCGAAAGCAATCCAAAAAACAGCAGCTTGTAGATCACATGCACAAAGCTGATCAATAAAACAAGAAACGCGCGAATGAAACCAAAATGTTTTCGCGCGTATTTGATCTTGTTGAAGATCTGGTTGGAAACGGAAACCCTGTAATTTTTTTTCGCGCTCTGGCCGGTGTGATGAATAATGCTGGTCAATGGCCAGTAAAGAACTTTCAACCCGCTTTTCCGGATACGGAAGCAAAAATCAATGTCTTCGATCCAAAAAAGATTTTCATCGAGCCCTTTTGCCGTTTGAAGAACTTCCCTCCGGAAAAACATGGCCGCTCCGGAAACACTTTCGGCTTCGAATGGTTTGGTCCAGTCTTTTTCTGAATAGGTCCGACGGGGCATCAGCGCGTGAAGATAAAATGCATCCAGCAAAATGTAATACACCCTGGGAAAACGCCAGCAGGATCTTTGCAGGCTGCGGTCGCTGTTCAGCAGCTTCGGCGCGAGCAAGGCATAAGCTGCATTTTCATCCATAAATTTTACCATTGCCCCGACACTGTCATCCACCAATTCCGCATCCGGATTGAGCATGAACACGTACCTGCCCGTTGCCCTTTCAAATGCCTGGTTATTGGCAGCGGGGAAACCTTTGTTCTGCGCGTTAGCAATAAGGTTGACAATTGGGAATTCGTTCCGCACCGTTGTAACCGTCTCGTCGGATGATGCGTTGTCCACCACAAAAACTTCCAAACTGACCCGTGGATCCGTGTGTCGATACAATGTACGCAGCGCGTCCATGACAAAATCATGCACGTTGTAGCTGACGATCACGACACTCACATCGGGCTTATTCATCGAAAATTTTGAATCCGGTTAATACTTTTTGGCGCGATCCACCACGCGCGCGGTTCATGATCACGCGGCAGAGCTTAAACACCGCATGAACCGGGAGCAGTACAAATCCGGCAAGATTGAGCCCGCTTCCTTTTACCAGCGATTCGCGCAAAATTGATCTTTTTCCCCTTAGCTTATCAAAAACCGCGTTGAAAATTTCTTCCGTGTATCGCCACTCAAGCTCAATGTGAAACCTGCGCTCAAGTCCTGGCAAATTGATCAGATTATGGATAACGGATAAGAATCCGGCATGCATCCTTGTCACATTCCGCGCCATGCTTTTCGCGTGGACCCGGTAAACCGCCACTTTTTCATCGTGTTTCATGTAGATGAAGCCCCTCAGTGAATGGCGCAGGTGAACGTCCACGTCTTCGTGTGTGGGCAGCGCGGGGTTGAACAGAACTTCACGGAAACATTCCTGCCTGAACAAAAATGCATGAATGGGAATGCTGAAATCTTTTTCCCACCTTCTGCAAAAATCAAGGAACGGATGTGCCTCACGCATTTCGATTTTCGGAAAATCACCGCGCGTAATTTGTCCGGATGCATTCTCCAGCAGGACAAAATCCCCGTAAACCATATCCACTTTCAGATTTTGTTGCAACAGCTCCACCTCAAGCGCAAATTTATTTTTTACGATCAGGTCGTCGGCATCGAGGAATTGAATGAATTTTCCTTTTGCTTCCCGCAAACCGGTGTTCCTCACGTTAGAAAGACCAACATTTTCCAAACGGAAAACACGGATTCGGTCATCGGATTCAGCCAACGCTTTTGCCACGGCATAGGAATTATCCGTTGAGCCATCGTCAATGATCAGGCACTCCCAATGCGGATAGGTTTGCTGCTGCACACTGCGCACGGCTTCCGGCAGAAAATTCCCGTAGTTATAACAGGGAACGATCACAGAAACAAGTGGCTGTTTCATCAGCGGATAATGGATTTGATAAGCAGCTTCAGCCTGTTTTTTGACCGGTTGCCGGCAAAGTCAAATAAAGGTGAATGTGTCGCGATCCGGTACGCCTTCACCCCTTCCCCGCTGTTCCCGCAGGCGCTGATCCAGATGTTGACAAGATATTCATTAAAAAAAAGCAGCGGATATATTTTTTCGCGCTGGTTAGCATCAATTAATTTCAACAACCAGAGCTCCAGCTCACGCAGCTGGTCAATACCACGAAAAACATGTCCGTTCGCAATCTTATCATGAATGGAAGCTTCCGCTTCATCCGGGATAATTCCGAGAAGTTTCAACTGTCTTTGCCGGACTATACCTGCTGTTGAACGAACGGTACGTTTTTCTTTTTGTGTCAGCTGCGCTGCATGCACACGGTACATCAGCAATACTTCCGGCAAGTTGGCAAGCTCTGACACCACCGCGATTCTTGTCCACAAATCATAATCCTCGGCGTGCAAAAATTGCGGATCATAACGCAGGCCGAACTGTTTTAAAACGCTATTCCGCAACATTACTGAAGGATGGCTCATGGCGGAGTTGAAAAGCAAAACGGTACAGATTTCACCGTGCGTTTGAAGGTACCTCGTGATGATTTGCTTTTCGTTTCCAAAGCTGGTGGTTGCCGTCCCCACCACGCCGGCTGACGGATTTTTCTCCAGGAAATCCACCTGCTTTGCGAGTCGTGCAGGCAGGCTGATATCATCCGCGTCCATGCGTGCAATGTACCTGCCTTTCGCGAGATCTAGCCCCCTGTTCAGGGTGGCGATCAGGCCGGTGTTTTTTTCACTCCTTCGAATTTGAATGCGCTTGTCATGAAACCGTTCCAGTATTGCCACGCTTTTATCCGTTGAGCCATCATCGAGAACGAGCAACTCAAAATCCGTCAAAGTCTGATCAAGAATGCTCTGCACAGCTTCAGCTACGAATGTTTCCGCGTTATAAACAGGTATGATGACAGAAACCAATGGGGTTGTCATTGTAAAAGTTCTTTTTCAACACGCTCAATCACCTTCGGATCGACCGTCTCATCGAATTTACGGGCGAAAAGTGATTCTGACGCCATTAAGCCGCGAAAATGTTCGTTTGTGATAATGTCCGGATTTTTTTGCGCCGGCTGCCAGTGAACCAGGTGAAGATTGTTTGAAATAATTTCATTACCGCTTATTGTATTTAAAAGCAACGTCTGGACCACCATTTCGTCCGGGCAAAGCGCATGCCTGTAAAAATCAATTAATTTCTTTTCCGATCTCATTTTATCCAGCAGCAACCGTG
>DATDOQ010000303.1:0-2636 GCA_035293205.1 Bacteroidia bacterium | reverse complement strand
AGGAGAATTCTTCCACTGTCGGGTGCGGTGATCTGGTTAATGATGCGGATAAGTGTAGTCTTCCCTGCCCCGTTCGGACCGAGCAGGCCGAAGATGCTGCCTTTCGGAACGTCAATGCTCACATCATCGAGCGCACGATGCCCTGCGTAATTCTTAACGATGTTTTTTGCGGAAAGCAGGATGGACATACACGGCGAAGATAACAGGGAGACCTGATATTATGTTCCGGAAAGGAAATTTTTCATGTCTATTTCTTTTGCGCGTTTTGTCCTGCAGCAGCCAACATTTTACTAATGCGAATGAGTCGAAGCAACAAATCGAAACGCTCTTCATAAGGCGTTCCCTGCTTCACTGAAGCAATTCTGCTTCGGACAGAAATTTGCCTTTGGGTTTGGCCATATTCAAATTTAAGCAAACGGTCTAAAAGACGATTGGTGATTATTCCTTTGCCTTTCACTCAAAATATTGCTTCATCCGCTCAAAAAATGATTTATCCTTTTTGCCGGGTTTCGGCTTAAAGCTGTCGGCGTCGCGCAAATTTTCCATCAGCTTTTTTTCTTCAGCGTTTAAGTGGGCGGGTGTCCATATCTGGATACTGATGAGCATATCCCCGCGTCCATACCCGTTCAAATCGGGCAGGCCTTTATTTTTCAGCCGCAGCACTTTTCCGGATTGTGTTCCCGGATCAACCTTGATGCGCACCTTGCCGTCGAGCGTGGGAATATCGGCCGAGGCGCCGAGCGTGGCCTCCGGAAAGCTGATATGGTGTTCGTAAAATAAATTATTTCCGTCGCGTATGAAATGCTCATGCGGGGCTTCTTCGATCGCAACGATCAGGTCACCCGGAACACCGCCGCGCGGACCGGCATTTCCTTTTCCGCCCACACTGAGTTGGATGCCATCATGAACACCGGGCGGAATTTTCACGCTCAGCATTTCTTCGCCGCGAACAATACCGTCGCCAAAACAGGTTTTACATTTATCGGTGATGACTTGTCCTTCGCCACCGCAAGCCGGACAAGTAGTTGTGGTTTGCATCCGGCCGAGTACCGTATTCATCACCTGCGATACCTGGCCCGATCCATGGCATGTTGCGCAGTTGCTCATTGACGAGCCATTCGATGCGCCGCTTCCATGACATTTTTCGCAGGAAATGTATTTCGGAACTTTCAACTTTTTTTCCACGCCTTCCAAAATTTCTTCCAGCGTGAGCTTTACTTTAATTCTGAGATTCGATCCGCGATTGACACGCCGGCCACCACGCGCACCACCACCACCGCCCCCGAAACCACCGCCAAAAGCGCTGCCGAAAATATCGCCGAACTGCGAAAAAATATCTTCCATGGAGAATCCGCCGCCGGGTCCATGGCCTGATCCGCTGCCCACGCCCGCATGTCCGAACTGATCGTAACGTTGCTTTTTAGCCGGATCACTGAGCACTTCATAAGCTTCCGCGGCTTCTTTGAATTTTTCTTCCGCCGCTTTATCGCCTGGATTTTTATCCGGGTGAAATTTAATAGCCATTTTGCGGTATGCCTTCTTGATCTCCTCAGCGGAAGCATTTCTCCCGATACCTAAAACATCATAATAATCATGCTTGCTCATGCTTGCGGTTACCTTTCGGGATTTAATTTCCAACCACCACTTTTGCGAAACGAATTACTTTTCCATTCAGCATATAGCCTTTTTCCACTTCGTCGAGCACTTTTCCTTTGTCATCCGGTGTGGGCGCCGGCACATTCGTAATCGCCTCATGCAGGTCCACATCAAATGGCTTTCCGATGGATTCAATCGGTTGAAGACCATTTTTAGAAAGGATGCTGCCCAGCTTTTGCGCTATCAGAAGAATGCCTTCGTTGATGGCGGTTATGTCTGTGGAATTTTCATTATTAATGATCGCCCGTTCAAAATCATCCAGCACAGGCAGCAGGCTTTTAATCACATCAGCACTGGCCATTGTCAGAATTTCCACGCGCTCTTTTGCTGTGCGCCGGCGAAAATTATCAAACTCTGAATAGATGCGCAGGAATTTATCATTCACTGCCGAAAGCTGCTCTTCAAGATCAGCGATCCGTTTCTCAACGCCGTCATCCGGATGCGACGGCAGGCCCGGTTGGTTTTTTTCTTCCTTCTTCATTTCGCTTTCGTTAACCGGCGTTTCTTGCTTTTCCTCGCTCATGATGTTTCAATCTTGTAAGGTAAATAACTCGTGCAGGCATGCTGTTTCCCCTGCCCGATAATGATAATTCTGACGGCAATTATTACGCCGCGCAAAGATAATACGTCAAATTGACAGAAAACCCGGATCTAAAGGGAAGTTTGACAATTACAAGAATATTCTGGCGGCTGAAAAGGGGTGTATGCCGGATGGGTGCACTTCCTGTATTTAGAAGAATTTCCCCTTTACGAATTTTCTATATCCAGGATTAAAAACCAATTTTTATCAGCCAATCCAGGTGCGCCGGTTCAAAGGCAGAAGGCCCGTTGATGTTTCGTCTTTGGATTTCTTTGGCTTTTTCGACTTTGGAGCTTTACCGCTTTTTGGCTGCTTTTTCTTGTTCAAAACCTGTGTCCGCAATGCCTTGCCAAGCGATTCGCCGCGCAATTCTTTTGCGATAATGACACCATTGCCGTCA
>DATDOQ010000302.1:0-14474 GCA_035293205.1 Bacteroidia bacterium | reverse complement strand
TTTTTACTCAGCACATCGAGGAATTCTTCGAGGGATTGCGTTCCGTATTTTACCTGCACATGATGCGCCGAATATTCGGTGAGTCCTTCATACATCCAGAGATGCTGCGACATTACCGGCGCGTTATAATCAAATTCACCGATTTCATAAGAATGAATATTCAGCGGAGTAACAATATGAAAGAATTCATGCGCCGCCACATCCTTTACCGTTTGCGCAATAAAGCGGGGTTCCATTTCGAGCAGCGTGAACAGGGATGAATAAGAATGTTCCAGCGCGCCGAATGATCCGGAATTATAACCTTTCGGATTATCCGAGAGATAGATCAGGAAAGCATAATTCTTCACCGGGAGCGTTCCGCCGAGATATTGCCGTTGCAAATCCAATAAAATGCGCAGGCTGTCAGCTACAAATTTTGCGCTAACCAGCTTGCGGGGCGAATAAACAGAAATGAGCACGTCAGTGCCGCCAAGAAGAATGTGCGTGGTATCCGGGCGGTTATACATGATAGGACCGTCAACCAGGTTCATGTAATTGGAAACGGTGTAAATATCCGTGTTGTTTTCCCGCACAACATCACTCAGTCCGGACGATCCATAAAAACCCGGGGGATGTTGTATGTTGATTTTATACGGTAGGCGCTTCATGCCGTCGAAGTAGCCGAAGAATCCATGGTTGTTCAAAATGAAGCAGGTATCCGCCTCGATGTTTGTTCCCGCCGGTTCAAAAACAAAATTCGTTTTGACTTTGCTGTCCCAGGTATCTTCCACTTCATAACGGAGACTGTATAATTTTTTTGCGCCCGCTATCTGAAAGCTGTCGGGACCTTTTTTAGTCACCGCCAGTTCGGCGCCAAACACATCCAGCGCTTTGAAATCGGAGATATATTTTCCGAAATTGTAAATCTTATACGTGCCGGGCACAATGGCCGGAAAATGATAAACGATCGTATCCACACTGATAGACGGCGTGGTCAGATATACAGTCAGACGGTCGGAATGTACATTCGTAAGGTCGAGCGAAAACCGGTAATGATTTTGCTGCGCGGCAACAACCAGCGTCGCAAAAAGAAAACCTGTCGTTAAAATATTTTTCATACCGGGGTTAGCGATAAAGTTTTTTAATATCCCATTTATTTACAATGCCAAGAATCAACATCAGAATGAGAAAAGAGCCGATCAATCCGATATTGTCTGTTGCCGGATCCATTTCTTTGGCGACCCAGATCGTATTTGCCTGGATGGCGCTGGAAGATGAGGTCACAGCCACTGTTCCGAAAAGATTATTGACAAGGTGCATGCCCATGGCGCTTTCCAGTCCTTCATCCAGCGCAACCATCATCGCAAGGAAAAGTCCGGGTGCAAGATAGGCTGGCAACATGCTCGCCACTCCGTACTTTGCAACCTCAGGATTCATCATGTGCACTATTCCAAAAAGTGTCGCTGTTATCAGGATCGGAATTGCAGGCGTTTTTGTCGCAAGACCGATTCCCTGGAAAATATAACCGCGAATAAAAAATTCTTCCCACCAGGTCTGGATGGGCAACAACAATAAAGCAAGTATCACGGTGATAAAAAACGGCACCGGATTAAAAACAAAAACAAAATTGTCCGGATCCATTTGCATGGAAACATACAGCCCGGCCGCCGAAAGAATAAGCCAGATCCCTGCTGACAAAAGAAAACGGTTCCAGCGGATACGCGGCCCTGAAGTGATGATCGAAAGGAATCTTTTTTTATGAAGAAAACGCACCGTGATCCAGAGCGCGAACATGGCAGCAACGAAAATGAACATTGAAACTACAAAAACCAGGTTTGGATCCAGATGCATGATGCGTGGATTCAGCAGCTTCGAGGCGATATCCTCATCGTAAATGCTGATATATCCTTGCTTATGCCCATAGAGCGCCATCGCGAGCAACGGAATTTGTCCAACAATGCTGTAACCGGCGAGAAAAACAATAAGAATTCCTATCAGGTAACGCCACCATTCGTTTTTTCCTTCACGACCAGCTTCCAGGAAACGGTTGTGGAGCGGTTCAGAAGGAGCCGGCGGCGGCGCATCAAAAGGATTAGTATCCATGCATACAATTATAACGGAAAATCCGCGTCACCGGCCTCCGGTTTGGTCGATCCGTAATAATAATACAGGAAAGGCAAAAAAAACTGACAATAGGCATTAGGAATTGGTCATTAGTCATTAGGGAGTACGTAGCAACTATTACGTAATATCATTTAGCCACCCCCTAATGACTATTGACTAATGACAATTTTTTCTATAGTATCATTTTCGCGGATCTCCTCCAGTATGTCAAGTCCATTCGTGACTTTTCCAAAAACCGTATGTCGCCGGTCCAGGTGGGCTGTTTTTGCGCGGCTCAGGCAAACGAAAAACTGCGAACCGCCGGTATCAGGTCCGTGGTGCGCCATCGACAAAACGCCTTTATCATGAAACTGGTTATCGCCCGTTAATTCGCATGGAATGGAATATCCCGGTCCACCACCGCCGACAGGTTTTCCCGAACCTTCCCGCGAATGTGGATCGCCTCCCTGGATCACAAAACCAGGCAGAACACGGTGCCATTTGAGGCCATCGTAGAATCCGCTTTTGGCAAGCTTCACAAAATTTGCAACCGTTCCCGGTGCGTCTTTTTCGAAAAATGACACCGTCAAAGTGCCTTTATTGGTAATGATTTCTGCAGTCACGTTTTGTAGATTTATTGCGCAAAGGTAAGGAATCGTTCGGGCAGGTTGGCAGAAATGAATAAGACTTCCCGCGCTCATTTAAATCTCTTATGCCGTCCCTACGGGACTTGCTTTGTAATGGAATTTATTTTTTTCCGATATCCTGCTCCTAATGGAGCAAAAATGATCAAAAGATAATGTTCCGTAGGAACAAAATATCGGTAAAACAAATCAATATAAATTAACCCAGAGTCCTGTAGGGACGATATTTTGTTTATGAAGAAGATTTTATCTAATGTTCAGGTCACATTGCAAGGCTCGATTGCGGAAGCCAGGAGTTACCCGCAAAATTCCATGACAGCATTGAACATGCCCTGCGGATTATCCGCATGCACCCAATGACCGGCATTTGGAACAGTCACAATTTTTGAATGCGGAAAAACCCGTTTGATCTCCTGTTCATCGGCCGCAGTAATGTAATCCGATCGTTCCCCGCGAATGAAAAGCGTATCAACTTCGCAAGGCGCCGGACTATTGGTAGCCTCACCTACCGCTTCGAGGTTTTTGCTGATCGCACCGAGGTTGAACCGCCAGCCAAGCTGTTTGCCGGAAACCGTTTCTTTCCAGTACAGGTTTTTCAAAAGGAACTGGACAGTTCCCGGATCTTGCAGATTAGCCGAAAGAATTGCTTCCGCTTCCTTGCGCGATGTTAATTTTTCCGGCTGAACTTTTAATAAAGCATCCACCACGTTCCGGTTGTTATCCGGATATTTTTTTGTACCAATATCGGAAACGATCAGCTTCGACAAGGCCTGCTGGAAATCGAGCGCTAAACGCATGGCTGCTTTTCCGCCCATGGAATGACCGAGCAGGTTCACACCGCGCAAATTCTCCGCTGCAATCAGCTCCATCAAGTCTTCGGCCATTACTGAATAATTCCATTCTTCTGAGTGGGGTGATTGTCCGTGATTACGAAGGTCAACAGTGTAAACAGTAAAATACTGCGACCATTGTTTAGCGAGACCGGCCCAGTTATCGGATGAACCGAATAGTCCGTGAAGAATAAATAAAGGCTGACCGTCGCCGGATTTGCGGAAGAATAATTTCATGTGGGGGTAAAGGTAGGGTTTGGTGCTTTCTCGTCAGCACTGATAAATCACTTGCAAAATTTCAACCACTTAGTGATTGCCGGATTGAATGATGGGGGGAATTCATTAGATTTGGATGATACGTTGTAATACGTAGCTCATGCAACATTGGCGAAGCGGACCACTCCTTAGCTTAGGTTAAAATGATGCTGACTCTTCCATGAGCGAAGTATTAACGGGTGCGCTAACACGCTATAAAAAGAGCCTTGGCGTAGCGACAATCCAACGGGATTTTGGGGGATGGTTGTGGGAATGTGTAGCGTGAATAAGAAGTTATGCGTAATTGTAAAACGACAAAAAAAAAATGAGAATTTTAAGAGCCATAATTTTAATTTCATTACTTTCTGTCTTTTTGACAAGTTGCTTTAACAGTAGTTGGACGGAAGAGCAACGTAAAGAATTTGAAACGAAATGTGCTCAGACAGACACTTTTAATAATGTTGTATTTCAATTCAGGGGTTTTGACAACAGCGAATTTGATTCGATTTGGGTTAAGGAGTATAAAGACACGACCTTTTTGGACTCTTTTCGTGTTTTTGTTTGGCCTTCTCAAATTCCTTATGACAAAGAAAGAATCGTTCAGCGACAATTGAGCGGACAATGAATATCAATTATAAATATCATTTCATATTACCAGGAGAAAAACCTTACGAACTTGCAAATATGAAAATGATAATGTGGGCTCAATATACAATGACATCTGAAGGTTACGGTTGTGTAATGGGCGACTATACACTTGACGGAGAAAGATTTGAGCACAATGCAAATCCGACTTTTATAAAACGAGACACAATTGATACAAAGTAAACAACATACGCATAACAGCACATTTGCAATAGGCGGGGTTTCGTGCTCCGCAGACAGTTTTGTGGTAGCCGAAAGTTCTGTTCTCCGCATCAACATTTGTGGTAAAAAGCCCGCCCATCGCAAATCGCAAAACGTTAGGCGATGAGGCAAATGAAAAACACTTTACTAATTTTAGGTGCCGGTTCGACAAAAGATTTTTGTGACATTTTTCCTGTTGGTAGTGAATTAATAAGAGACATTAATTATCATTTTTTAACGGAGTTGAAGTTCCAAAGGGTGAAACCGGAAAATGGAATTTATTTATCTCCAATGATGAATGAGACATGGCGAATATTTTCTAGCGAAACAAATTTCCTAAATGAAATAAAAAATCGAATATGGAATATTCAGCTAGAATATGAATTTAAATATATTCGAAGGAATGAGGTTATTCCAACGTCTATAGATCGATTCATTCAAAATGAATTAGAACGTGCCACTTTGGACAACAAAGCAATACCAATTATTAAATACTCAATCTGCTATTTGATCAAAGGATCAGAACAAGCGTTAAGCGAAGGAAGTCATAAACTCGAAGATAATTGGATAAAAACACTTGTCGCCAAATTGTCTAAATACAGTTTTGTAGATGTTTCAAGAAATCTTAAAATAATTAATTTCAATTATGACCGAGTTTTTCTAAAGTACTTCTCTGATTATGCTCAATTTGCATGGCCAGAAATTAAGAATGATGAAATTCAATCCTTTCTATCTAAAATTATTTCACCTTATGGCACTTTAGGATCGTTAGGGGAACTTCCATTTTGTCTCCCGAATGATCAAACAAGCCTTATGAAGAGCACTTACGATCGGATTAAACTTGCTGATGAAAGAAATAACACTATAATCAATATTGATAATTGCGAAAAGATCAATGAGCTTCATTTCATTGGTTTTGGATATGATCCTACTAATCTTGAGAAAATAAATATATCTCAGTTTTGTAATGCGCGTTTTTCTGGAACAGGATATGGAATGAACAAAAAAATTAGAAGGTCGATACAAAAGGAGCATGGAATAAAAATTAGAAACTTGAGCTGTAATAAGTACATAAATGCCGCCGATCTATAGCACATCGCCTAAAAGCACATTTGCAATAGACGAGGAAAGGGCGCGTCCAATCTTGATTATTTACCCCATCCTACTTCAACTCCCTCCCCCACCCGCGAATAATCTTCCAGAATCACCATAGCTATTCAGCAGGAACGGGCTCGATATGCATTAGACAAAGTCAACAAATTATATTATTTTTGTTCTATGAGACATTTGACGCTAAATTTGCCTGATAATATAGACATGGATGACCGCGAGGTAGTTATGACGCTGGCAGCAAAGCTCTATGAAAATCGCAAATTGACACTCGGACAAGCTGCTGAATTAGTAGGCTTATCTAAGAAAACCTTTGCGGAATTACTAGGAAAATATAATGTTTCTATTTTCAATTATCCGCCGTCAGATCTTACACGTGACATAGAAAATGCTTAGAACAATTATTGCGGACACAAGTTGTTTTATCATTTTATCCAAAATAGACCAATTAGACATTCTTAAGAAAGTTTATAAATCGGTCACCACAACATTCGAGGTTGCAAAGGAATTTGGGGATACTTTACCTGACTGGGTAGAAATTGCATCACCAAAGGACAAGTCCAAACAAAGAATATTAGAAATTCAATTGGATATTGGTGAAGCAAGCGCAATTGCATTAGCTCTTGAGATTCCTAACAGCACAATAATCCTGGACGACTTCAAAGCCAGGCTAATTGCAGAGAAACTTGGACTTTCAGTAACCGGAACTTTTGGTGTTATCATAAAAGCTAAGAAGACGGGGATTATTTCGTCCGTCAAACCTTTGTTGGATAAAATCAAAAGGACAGACTTTAGAATATCTTCCGAGTTGGAGAATTTAATCTTAAAAGAGGCCGGCGAATAAGTACAATGCAAGTTGTCGACAATGGCTAAAATGAAAGCGGTTGCATCTCACAAGCCTAAACGCCCTCTTTCAACTCCTCCACCGCCCTTTCATAATCCTCCGGAATCCCGATATCAATAAAATAATCCTCCCCCGGCATTCCCTGCAACTGGAGCTTCCCCGCATACTTTGCAAAAAAATCGTTCTCAATTGAAAAAGCTTTCCCGGACGCGGTGAAATCTAAAAATGTTTTTTTGCGAATGACATAAACCCCGCTGTTGATCAACGCAGGGCCGGTTACTTCAGCGGATTTTTCCCGGAATGAAATAATACGGTTGCCCTCAAGCTCCACTGTTCCGTAGCGAGATGCATCTGGAACTTTCCGTAAGGCAATCGTTACATCCGCGTATGCGGCCAGGTGCGATTCCGCTAGTTTTCTCAGATCGCATTTATACAAGCTGTCCCCGTTCATCGCCAGCACATGCTCGCCGGTGCATTGTTCCATGCCAAGCCGGATGCCGCCACCGGTTCCCAGCGGAACAGTTTCATGGGCGTAAAGAATTTCCATGGAAAGATATTCCTTCCCGAAAAATGACTCTACTTTTTCCGCCAGGTAACCAACGGAAAGAACGGCTTTCTGAATTCCATAGCTGGAAATGTGCTGCAGCACGTAATGCAAAAACGGTTTCCCGTTCACCGGAGCCATCGGTTTGGGCAGATCGCTGATCACCGGTTGCAACCGCGTTCCAAATCCGCCGGCAAGGATGATGGCTTCTTTTATCACAGCTTCATGTTTTTGTTTTGCCTGTTAATATAGTCCGCCAGCATCGGAACCGCAAAGGAATATTTGCCATGCTTGTTCTTGTAAATAAAACCGGATTCAATAAGTTTTTTCAAAAGCTGGTTCAGATAACTCGCGCTTAATGGTTCCAGTTTCAACTGTTTTACTTTTATCAAAATGTCCTGCCCGGTGAATTCTTCGTTTGCATTTGCCAGCCTTGCGGCAATTTCAAGGACATACCGTTGTCTTTCGGTCGTTTTGCTCCAGCGCCCGGCGTAAAAATCACTGTCAAGCTTTCTTACTAACTCTGATATGGTTACAAGCGGATCTTTCACCCCGACAGCCTTTTGTTGCAGATAAGAATCGTATGCCTCCTTGCAGAAAAATTGAATAAAATATGGATAACCGCCAGAAGTTTTAATAATATTATCTATTGCATCAGCGCTGAATGCAACAGGACAATTTTCTTTTTCTACCGGGGTAACGATCGCTTCACGGCTTTCTTCTTCCGTGAGCTTATCCAATGTTGTGACGTGAAACATTCTTTCAGCATAGGTTCTTGCTTCCACAAGATTAGGGAATAAGGTAGGAAGGCCGGTAAGCGCCAATAAATACGGTATCTCTTTTTTCTGCAGATATTGGACTACTTCCAGCAAAACTGACAGCGGGTATTGCTTGTCAGCCGCGTAATCTTTCAGCATTTGAGCCTCATCATATGCAAGCACTACTCCCTGAGCCTTTTCTTTTATGACATTCCAGATAAATTCTAATGTTGACTTGAGCTTATCAGAAACAAGGCCGGGCACCCTGTTATAATAATTGATCAATATATCGTAGGAGAGATGAATCGGAGTTTTTTGAATCGTGCTGATGTATCCTACAGTTTTTTTTTCTCTTTCGCCTATTGAAAAGGAAGATAATAATCCGGAGAAATCAGCCAGGATTCTTGTCGCCAGCGTTTGTTCACTCACGCTTGCCGACTCGCTTAAATCTGTTCCTGCCCAGAACCAGCCTTTTTCTACTGCAATTGGTTTTAAGGTATCCAACAACACCGTTTTTCCAACCCCACGTAACCCGGTGATGATTAAATTTTTAAGAACCGGTGACTGATCAAGCATGATTCTAAAGTCAACCTGCTCATCTTTTCTGCCGGCTAAATAAGGTGGGTGTTGGCCGGCGCCAGGTCGAAAAGGGTTCCTGAATAACTCCATAACCGATATTTATAAGAGCAAAGATATAAAACTAAATTTATATGAAACAGTAAATTTATATGATTGTCAACATGCTGTATTTCTGCCTATTACCTATTTTGGAAACATACCCATCTCCACCATTTCACACAAAGTATGTCCCAAAAGCATGTGACATTCCTGGATACGAGGGGTATCGGTAGAAGATATATTAATAAGGTAATCGCAAAACGGTTTCATTTTTCCACCCGTTTCGCCCGTAAATCCGGCTGTGATCATTCCAAATTCTTTCGCCTGCATCAATGCTTTGACAACATTACCGGAATTTCCGCTGGTTGATAAGCCGATCAGCACATCACCTTTCCTACCCATAGCTTTCACAAGGCGCGCGTACACGGCATCGTAGCTGTAATCATTTGCAACGGCCGTCAGGTAAGAAGTGTTCACATGCAGGGCTTCGGAAAAAAGCGGCGGACGGTCATAATAAAAACGGCCGGATAATTCCGCCGCCAGATGTTGCGCGTCCGCCGCGCTGCCGCCATTGCCGCACCAGAGCACTTTTCCATTGTTGCGGTAACAATTAATGACCGCATCCGTGAGCCGTCCCATCGCGTTTAAAATATCTTCCTGTTTCAGCACCGCGGTCTTTAACGCAACGGAAGCTTCAATGCGCGAACGGAGTATTTTCAGGTGGTCCATGTGGTGAGGCCGTGGCTGGTAAAGGTAAATGATTTCAAAAGTCCGCCGAATTCCTGCAAAGCCTTCGCCACCTGCAAACGGCTTGTTCCCGGACAATAAAAAAACATGAAGCCGCCGCCGCCTGCGCCCGAAATTTTTCCACCTGTCGCTCCTGCCGCAAGCGCCGTTTCATAAATTTTATCGAGCAGGCTGGTGGTAATTTCGCTGGCCATCCGCTTCTTGTTCTTCCATCCCATGTTCAGCAAATCGCCGATTTTGTCTGTTTCGCCTTTCAGCAAACATTCTTTCATCAGCTGCGCCTGCTCTTTTAAACCATGCATGGCTTCCACCGCGTCCACCTTGTTATTCCTCACATTCTCTACCTGGTGCGTGATGATCTGTGCCGAATCGCGGTTGGTCGCGGTGAAATAAAGCAGCAAATTCATCTCCAGTTCGTTCAAAACATCCTGCTTGATCGTAAGCGGGTTTACAATCACCTTATCATTGGCCGAAAACTCCAGGTAATTTACGCCTCCGAACGTAGCCGCGTATTGGTCCTGCTTGCCGCCGGCCATCTTCATTTCAATGCGTTCGATCTCAAAAGCCATGTGCGCGATATCATACTGCCCCAGAGGTAAATTCAGCCATTCTTTGAATGCCCCGAGGATCGCGACAACCAGCGTTGATGATGTTCCCAGCCCGGATCCCTGCGGCGCGTCGATCCAGGTTGTCATGCGAAAAGAAAGGGGCTGCCCGGTGAACTGCTTTACCACGCGATTGAACACGCCACATTGCAATTCATAAGCGCGGTTATCAATTGGTAGCTTTAATGCTTCATCATATACGCGCATCTGTTCCGGACCACCTGAAACCAGCTCAATTTTTCCATTATGAAGCGGCTCAATGGTAGCATAAGCATAGCTGCTGATGGTGGCATTCAGGATGGCGCCACCGTACATATCGGAATAAGGGGAAACATCGGTGCCTCCTCCCGCGAGTCCTAACCGTAACGGAGCCTTGCTCTTGATCATCATCCGCGCGAAATTACGAAACTGTTTAAAGCGCGGGGGCTGAGCTACCGGCGCAGAATTTCCTGGTAAAGGGATTCTATGTTGTCCACCATCACGTCCCAACCGTACTTTTTCTTTTCTTCGATCGTGTTTTTTACAAATTCGGCTTCCCTGTTATTCGAATAAAAATCAACAATGCTATCGGCAATGGATTTTGCGTCTACGGGCACCACGTATCCTGACTTTCCATGATGAATGATCTCGCCCAATCCACCGACATCCGTTACCAGCGAAGGTTTGCCGAACTGCAGCGCAATTTTTGTCACGCCGCTTTGTGTGGCGGTATGATACGTTTGCGTCACAAGGTCGCAGGCTGAAAAATACCAGCGCACATCATCGTTCGGAATAAAATGCGTGTGGAGAATAACCCGGTCTTTTAGCCCGAGGCGGGAAATGATGTCATTATAATAAGAAGCATCTTCATAATATTCTCCCGCAACGATCAGCTTCACGCCCAGGTTTCGAATACGGTCGTCCGCCATCGCTTCGAGCAGCAGGTCCAGACCTTTGTATCGCCGGATCAGCCCGAAAAACAGCAGGTATTTTCCGTCTTTTTCCAGACTAAGATGATCGCGCGCCAGTGATTTTTCTACCGGTTCCCCGAATGAGGTGTAAAGCGGATGTTCGGTAAAAACTTTCAGATCTGAATTTGTGAATTGTTCAAGATCATTCAGCACTTTCTTCGACATGGTCAGGTAACCGTCACAGCTTTTCAGGAAATAGCGGGAAAAAGGCAGATCGCCCGGACGTTTTTCATGCGGAATGGCATTATCCACCAGCGCGATCACTTTTGTATAGCCATTTTTTTTCGCCCTGCGCGCGATTGTTCCGAGTGACGGTCCCATGAACGGAAGCCAGTATCGGATGATCAGCAGGTCAGGCTTTTCGCGGTGGATGTAATTCCCTGTGCTGAGCCAGTTGACCGGATTGACCGAATTGATGCGGGTTTCTATTATTATGTCTGCCGGCGCTTTGCCAACCGTATCGTATTGTGTTGTACCCGGAAACAGGAATGACGGATATTGCAATGAAAATGAAATGATTCGTGTTTTATGCCCGGCAGCGTTTAATGACCGGCAAAGCAGCTCATCGAATGTCGCGAGTCCCCCGCGCAAAGGCCAGGCAGGGCCGATAATGAAGATTTTCTTTTTATCCAAATCCGGGTAAAGCTGGTGATTTTGAGGCGATTTTTCGTGTTTTTTGCTGCTTTTTTGAATTTTTGGCCTGAAAATGCGTGTTTTTATCAAAACTCCATGATTTTTAAATAATCGAAAGATCCATCCTTGTCAGTCTTGTTTTAATGGCAAGATAGATGAATTTTTATTTTTAGATTTTTACTGTTACATTTGCACCCCACAAAAAATATTTAAACCAACATCACAAATGATCGTAGTTGCAGTAAAAGAAGGCGAATCACTCGAAAAAGCCCTTAAAAAGTTCAAAAAGAAATTTGAGAAAACCGGCGTTGTACGCGAGCTTCGCGACCGTCAGAAATTCACCAAGCCATCCATTCGCAAACGCGAAACCCGGCTCCGCGCTATTTACAAGCAGCAATTGATCCTTACCGAGCAAATATAACGCGCTGTATTAACTTTATTTGTTTCATAAAACATGACTTGCCTCATCGGCAGGTCTTTTTTTTTGCAGCAACTTCGCCGTAGACGGATCGTATACTTAATCATAACGCCCCATCCCGTGAAGGACGATTTTCTTGATCCATTTCTCGATTACCTCACTTACGAAAAGAGGTATTCTGCGCACACGCTGACCGCTTACCGCAACGATCTCGTCCAGTTCCGCGATTTCCTGGCTACCCAACATGGGGAAATTTCACCTGCGGAAGCCAACTACCAATTGATACGAACCTGGATCGCAAGCCTGATGGAGGAAGGCGCGGGAAGCCGCTCTGTAAACCGGAAGATCAGCTCTTTACGTACTTACTTCCGTTTTCAACTGACACAAAAAAAGCTAACAGTTAATCCAATGCTGAAGATCAGCGGTCCGAAATCGAACAAGCGATTGCCTGTATTTGTTGAGGAAAAACCGATGAATAACCTGTTGGAAAGCAATACGTTTGAAGAAGGGGAAAAAGACCTTTACGAAGCGCTGCTGGTGCGATTGGTGGTGAGTTTGCTCTACGAAACCGGCATGAGATTGGCGGAATTAACGGATCTCAGGCAGGCAAACGTAAATATTTCGGCGGGGACGGTTAAAGTGTTGGGGAAGAGAAATAAAGAGCGGATCATTCCACTTACAGAAGAGCTTCGGAAGCTTATTCAGCAGTATCTCAGGGAGAAACGAAAATCCGGGATTACTGCGAATGCGACCGGTGAACTGCTGCAACAAAAAAATGGCAAAAAAATCACAAGAGGGTTTGTTTATCGTCGCGTCAAAACATACCTTAGTCAAGTTACAACGATCGATAAAAAAAGCCCTCACGTCCTGCGACATACTTTTGCAACCCACATGCTGAATAACGGCGCCGATTTAAATGCCATCAAAGAATTATTAGGACACGCTAGTCTCTCCGCAACCCAGGTGTACACACACAATACAGTCGAAAAATTAAAATCTATTTACCATAAGGCGCATCCGCGCGCCTGAAGGAATAATTAAAATTCACATTTTTTAAAGGAGGTTTTTATGGATATTTCAATTCAGTCCATCCACTTCACTGCCGATCGTAAGCTGATCAACTTTGTCCAGGATAAAGTAAGCAAGCTCTCCCAGTATTATGATGGAATCATCAGTGGCGAAGTTTTTTTAAAACTTGACAAATCTGAATCAGCAACGAATAAAGTGGCTGAGATCAAGCTGAATGTGCCGGGCAATGATTTGTATGTGAAAAGGCAGTGCCGGACTTTTGAAGAGGCGATTGATACCGGGATTCTGGCAATTTCCCGCCAGATAAAACGGTATAAGGATAAGCAACGAAAACCTGTTAAAGGGGTAATCGGCCAGGTTTAAAAAAAACGGCCCGTTGAAGATCTCAGCGGGCCGGTTTTTTTATGCCCGAATCCCCTTGAAATCCGCCCGAATCCGGGAAAAATAATTTCCACGGTTTGTTACGTGAATAAACTTTCATACATTTGCAGTCCTTTTTGAGAAGGGTAGTGCTAAAATATGCCCTTAAAGTTCTTTGAAATCAGGAGATGGGCCGTGGGTTGGAGGTGTAAAAAACCGGCCGCGCTTGCCAGTTTTCAGCCGGTGTAGCTCAGCTGGTAGAGCAGCTGATTTGTAATCAGCAGGTCGGGGGTTCGAGTCCCTTCGCCGGCTCTCAAAATGCTGGCGGCTGGATGGGAAATTCCACGGCGAACATGTTCACAGAGTTTCCGGGGAGATACTCAAGCGGCCAACGAGGACAGACTGTAAATCTGTTGTCTTACGACTTCACAGGTTCGAATCCTGTTCTCCCCACTGCGCTCTCCGTAGCTTTAGCGTAGGAGAGCAGTGTTCGCCGGAAGTAATTTTTTTTCGAATTTCATTTTTCATTCGATATCGGGAAATAAAATAGCAGCGGAAATAACCACTGGGAAAATATCGGCGGAAGTAGCTCATTTGGTAGAGCATCAGCCTTCCAAGCTGAGGGTGGCCGGTTCGAGCCCGGTCTTCCGCTCAAAAGATTAAGGCGCAACGGCCACATCATCTCCTGGTTCTGGCCGCTGTAGCTCAGTGGTAGAGCACTTCCTTGGTAAGGAAGAGGTCGGGGGTTCAATTCCCCCCATCGGCTCACGAAGCCAGTGCGAAGTGCGCCATCGGCTCACGAAGCCAGTGCGAAGTGTGCCATCGGCTCACGAAGCAGAAAGCAGCGTGAATCAACATAAGACGGGAAACAATGACCCGTGAAAAAATTTAGTAAGTCAGTTTTACCTGGTGAAAGACAAGAATAAACGTTTCGAAAACAACAATAACAATCAAAATCAAACAAAACCATAGCTATGGCAAAAGAGAAATTTGACCGTTCCAAACCGCACGTTAACGTCGGTACCATCGGTCACGTTGACCACGGCAAGACTACCCTGACTGCTGCTATCACAACTGTGCTTGCTGAAAAGGGACTTGCAACGGTGCGCGACTTTGCATCAATCGACAATGCGCCGGAAGAAAAAGAACGTGGAATCACGATCAACACTTCACACGTGGAATACGAGACAGTCGCCCGCCA
>DATDOQ010000301.1:0-5707 GCA_035293205.1 Bacteroidia bacterium | reverse complement strand
CAAGGGCCGTCCTGCGGTTCCATTCGAGACCATCGCTGTCGCGATCGCTTTTTCTCCACGGATGGAAGCCATTATCGGCGAAGCCTGGCGCCTTGCCGGAACGTTTCATTCAAAGCTTCTGCTCATGCATATCGGCGACCGCACACGGGCCAAAGAAGCGCAGCTGGACGAAATTTTTCGCAGGCTGGGCGTGGATGAGTCAAAGGTTCGTGTTATCTGGAATGAAGGCGAACCGGTGGACACGCTGCTGGAATTATGCAAGCTGAACATTGTGGATCTGCTCATCACCGGCGCCATGCAAAAGGAAAATGTGCTGAAATATTACCTCGGTTCCGTGGCGAGGCAGATCAGCCGCAAAGCAAAATGTTCGGTATTATTACTGGTTAATCCCGTAAAAACCGGAACGCGTTTCCGGAAAATTATGGTCAATGGCATCAGCAGCAAAAAGACCGGCGAAACCATTCAGGCGGCAGTATATTTTGCAAAACATATTGGCGCAAAAGAAATGACAGTTGCCGTGGAGCTTGATGACCAGGGCTTGTCGATGACGGTTTCTGAAGAAAGCACTGCAAGCGAAGCTTACCGCTTTAAAAAAGACCTGACGGCGGATGAGGTTGGCAAAGTGCATGATATTGTAACCCGCCTCACGCAGGACGGCGACCTCACGATCACAGAAAAAGTGCTGAAAGGAAAACCCGGTTTTGCAATCCGCCAGTATGCGGAAACGAAAAAGGCGGATCTGCTCGTCATTAATTCGCCGGATGGAAAATACGGCCTCATTGACCGGATATTTACGCATGACATGGAATATATTCTCGAAGATCTTCCCTGCAATATTCTGATCGTTCACTCCCGCGAGCGCTGATTCTATGTCGAAACTTTCGCATGACGATATTGTGATTTTTCTTCTTGCGATCAGCGCCATGCTGCTGCTTTCGCGTTTCGTCTCCGAGCTGGGTAAACGAATCCGGTTGCCGATCGTCATGGGGGAGCTGATCGTGGGAATTACGCTTGGTCCCACCGTACTCGGCCAGGTTTATCCGCCGGCATATAATTATTTATTTCCGCTCGAAACAAATCAGAATGTCGCTCTTGCGCTCGACGGAATTTTTAATTTATCGGTCATCATGCTGCTGTTTGTAGCCGGGATGGAAGTGCAGCTCTCGATCGTTTTGCGCCAGGGAAAGGCCGCGATCCTCACCGGGCTTGGCGGCATGATCGTTCCTTTCATTACCGGTTATGCCGTGGCGAAGTTATATCCTGAAATTTTCGGGATGACCAGCGGCAGTTTGCAATCCGAACTGTTTCCACTTTTCCTGGGCACTGCGTTGTCCATTTCCGCCCTGCCGGTGATAGCGCGCATTCTTATGGATCTGAATATGTTCAGGACGAATGTGGGCATGATCATCATTGCCGCTGCCATGTTGAATGACCTGATCGGCTGGCTTTTCTTTTCATTTATTCTCAGTCTTGGCGGTGGCCCGCAGGATCATTTTGGACTTGGTTATACGATCACCGCCATTCTTGCTTTCGGCGCATTCATGTTGTTTGTAGGGCGGCGTCTCATCAACCGCGCGTTGCCCTGGGTGCAGACAAAACTTTCCTGGCCAGGTGGTGTGCTGTCGATCAGTCTGGGCTTATGCATGCTATGCGCGGCATTCACGCAAAGCATAAACATTCATGCGATCCTGGGGGCATTTATAGCGGGAATAGCGATCGGCGATTCCGTGCAGCTGCGCGAACAGGCACGGGATATTATTCACCAGTTTGTCACCAATTTTTTCGCGCCTTTATTTTTTGTTTCCATTGGATTAAAAGTGAATTTCATCCAGGAATTCGATCTGGTCATGGTTACCGTGATGCTCGTACTTGCCTTTGCCGGTAAAGTTATCGGGGCCAGTCTCGGCGCGTTAATGGGCGGCGTCAGCAAACGCAATTCACTTGCTATCGGTTTCGGGCTGAATGCGCGCGGGGCAATGGAAATCATTCTCGGCACGCTCGCTTTTAATGCAGGTCTGATCACAAAGCCAATTTTTGTTGCCCTGGTGATCATGGCATTTGTCACCAGTCTCACCAGCGGCCCTCTTATCCGGAAGTTCGCGCAGGATTAAAAGCCGTTTGCAAATCGTCTTTTAAAATGCAGATTTACCCACCAGCTTTTATTGCCATTCTTAAAATTGTTAACTTGCAGTAAGAAGTGCGTGCTTTTTTAATAAAACATCCGTATGAAAAAGCGTTTTCTGGTTATCGCGATATTAAGTTCAATCTTTTGTTCAGCTCAAATGAATGTATACCATCCTTTTCCCGGGACAGGCTCTGGTGCATTTTGGCGAACGGATTGGAGCGATGGCGCATTTTGCATGAATCTCAGCGCCGTCTATCAATATTACTACACGAATGATACGGTGATCGGTCCTTATATCTATCATAAGGTAATGAAATCCGGGGGTATAGTCGGTGGTTGTTATTATGGAACTGCTTTCGGATACCAAGGGGCCATTCGGGAGGATTCATCCGGAAGAAAAGTGTTGATTATTCTGCCGAACCAAACGAATGAATTCGTGTTGTATGATTTCACACTGAATATCGGGGATACGCTAAAGACTGTCCAGGATTCACTTTTTTATACGAACGCTTGTATTGTGGTGAGTTATATCGATTCGATCCTGGTCGGTTCTACTTATCGTAAACAATGGAATTTCAATTCTACTTGTGTTTTTCCTTACCCGATAATCGAAGGAATTGGCAGTCTCGGCGGGTTGATTGATCCGCTGGGCGTTTTTGAAAACGGGGCTTTGCTCATTTGTTATAATGATACTGGCGTTTACTTTGACAATCCCTATGGAGGGTCACAGTTTGGATGCAATACGGTTTACCAGGGGGTGAACGAAATCACTTCTGCAGTTAACGTCCATCTATCTCCCATTCCAGTCAGCAATTACCTGAAAATCGAATTCAATACGTCAAAGTTTCAGCATGTTCAAATTATAGTAACAGATGCATGCGGCAGAAAAATTATGCAACAGGCAATTTCGGATGGCGAGGAGATGAATGTAGCTGAAATCCCATGTGGGGTTTACTTCCTGAATTCTGCGAATAATGAATTTTCGCCAATGAAATTCGTGGTAATTCACTAGTAAGGCTGTTTAGTTAAATGCATCGTTCTGCCTTCTCCCTCCTCCATTCTCTTCCCTCCATTCTCCATTCTCTTATATCTTTACCCCATGTTAGGACTGCGCCTTCCCACGGATCCACGCTGGGTCAATATTGTTGAAAGCAACATCGATGAAATCCTTACCGATCACGCGTACTGCGAGCAAAAGGCAGTGTCGAACGCGATTTCGCTGATCGTTCATTACCCGGATTATCCGGACATGGTTGAAAAGCTGATCGTGATCGCGCGTGAAGAGCTGGAGCATTTCGGAATGGTGCACGCGCTCATTCTCGCCCGTGGAAAAACACTTGGCAAAGAACGGAAAGACGCTTATGTAAACGACCTGCTCGCGTTTAAACGCATTCCCGGACGTTCGCGCGAAGCCGTGCTCACCGATGACCTGCTTTTCGCCGCCCTGATCGAAGCGCGCAGCTGCGAACGGTTCCGCGTGCTTTCAGAAAACATTGCCGATCCGGAGCTCGCAAAATTTTACCGCGACCTGATGATCAGCGAAGCAGGTCATTACACCACTTTTATTTCTTTCGCGCGCAAATACGGAACCGGTATTGATGTTGACAAGCGCTGGCAGGAATTTCTTGAATATGAAGCCAAAGTCATCGCGAAATACGGCAAAGCCGAACGCATGCATGGTTGATATTTAACACAACTATTTTTCGCGACGGAGTTAAATTTATTATCCTGCCTGAATGGGAACAATCCGGACGCTACTGGCGGTAGCGGTTGCGCTTTATCACTCCTTTGGTATTTTAGCCTACGACCAGGTAATGACCGGCGGAATGGTTTCCGTGCAAACCTTCTACATCATCTCCGGGTTTTACATGGCGCTTATTCTGCATGATAAGTATAAGCCGGGCCCGGGTTCTTACCGTTTGTTCATCACCAACCGTTTCCTGCGAATCTTCCCGGTTTACTGGGCGTTTTTAGTCATCGTTGTTTTAAGTTGTTTAATAGGACAACTGTTTTTTGACCAGCCTTTTTATTTCTGGTACTGGACCAGTCAATGGGCCGGGCTCGACTGGTCCACCATCGCGGTATTTATTTTTGCGAATATTTTTCTTTTTGGGAGCGACTGGCTGCTTTTTTCCGGCGTAAATCGCGGCACAGGAAAGCTCGAGCTGACTGCTGATCCGTTTATGTACCGGCCGATGGCTTTCCAGTTTTTGCTGATTCCCCAGATCTGGTCAGTCGGGATTGAGCTTGTTTTTTACTTACTGGCTCCATTGCTGTTGCGCGCGAAATGGCATTTCCAGCTCGCTGTTTTATTGCTGAGCCTGGGTCTCCGCTTTTTTCTTTATTACCGGATTGATTTGCATTATGATCCCTGGACCTATCGTTTTTTTCCAAACGAGCTCGCATTTTTTATGGCCGGAAGTCTTGCTTTCAAATTCTATAACTGGATGAAAGAGAAATATCTTCCGCCGCAGTTTTTATTTTTCATTTTTGTTAGCGTGCTGGCCTGCATATGTTTTTATCCGCAATTCGATTTTGTTACCGATCTTCAAAAGCCGTGGATCTTTTACGGATTCTTTCTTTGCGCCCTTCCGTTTCTTTTCAGATTTTCTGGCAACAACCGCATCGACCGGATCATCGGGGAACTTTCTTTTCCGGTATATATCTGCCATCACCTGGTCATGTTCATCTGGCGACAGTATTTCTGGAAACATACCGCGCACATGGAATGGTTTGGAATTGTGACGGCTCTTTCATCACTGGCAGTTGCCTTCCTTCTTTATAAAATGGTGATGGAGCCTGTTGAGAAAATCCGCCAGCGAAGGTGGAAACGCCAATCGCCTGATGCGTCTCCTGCTTAATGATCGAGGGTTTCGAAAACCGAATTATTGCTGACAAATTCCGGGACCAGCTCTTTCATCTTGCGCACAATTTCCATGTTATTCTGTGAGGGAAAAAGGCTGATCAGCTGATCAACAGCGGCGCTGACTTCCGTGAAATTGTATTCCTGAACTTTTGCGATCAGAATTTTTTCGTGATGCGTCGGCAGCGTATTTTCTTTCGTATTGAGCAGCTCTTCGTATAGTTTTTCGCCGGGGCGGATGCCGGTGTAAATTATTTTAATATCCCGGTCTAGTGTGAGACCAGAAAGTTGGATCATTTTTTTGGCGAGGTCTACGATTTTTACGGACTTGCCCATGTCGAAAATATAGATCTCGCCGCCTTTACCCATGCAGCCGGCTTCAAGTACAAGTCGACAAGCTTCCGGTATCGTCATGAAATAACGTGTCATCTCCGGGTCCGTGATCGTTACGGGTCCGCCTTCTTCAATTTGTTTCCGGAACCGCGGAATTACGGAACCCTGCGAGCCCAGCACGTTGCCGAAACGTGTAGTCACAAATCTTGTTCCTTTCACATGATTGTTTAACGCCTGCGTATAAATTTCTGCGATCCGCTTCGAGGCGCCCATCACGCTGGTCGGGTTGACCGCTTTGTCGGTGGAAACGAGCACAAACTTTTCTACGCCCGATTGAACCGCCAGATCCGCCACCATTTTTGTTCCCAGCACATTTGTGAGAATTG
>DATDOQ010000300.1:0-8544 GCA_035293205.1 Bacteroidia bacterium | reverse complement strand
AAAATAACCGACGAACGAGGCCTGGTAGGTCATGCTGTTTTTATCTTTCCCGTACCCGCTTCCCTGTGCGATTTGAGCAGTGCCGGTTTTACCTGCGATCGGGTAAACGGAATTTTTCAAATGTTTTGCCGTCCCGTTCTGGACAACACCTTCCAGCAGGGATTTCGCTTTTTTTATCGTTGCAGGACTCGCGATCGCGGCATTAATTATTTCCGGCTTAACTGTTTTAACCGTTCTGCCTTTATCGCGGATTTCTTTCACGAACATGGGTTTTACCATCACCCCATTGTTCGCAACGGCATTGTAAAACGTGAGCGTCTGCAGCGGAGTGATGAGTGATTCATACCCGATGGAAATCCAGGGCAGTGATACGCCCGACCAGGTTTCTTCACCCGCAGATTTGATCCGCGCTTTTCCTTCACCCTTGATCTGCAATCCAAGCTGCTGTCCCAAACCAATGCGGTGAAGGCCGTCGGTAAATGCTTTCGGCTTTTTTGAATAAGCGTTGCAGATGGCTTTTGAAATGCCGACGTTGGATGATTCCCAGAACGCTTCCTCCACCGTCACATCATCTTTCTTCGGTGTGTGCGAATCACGCATCACGCGGTCGTAATAAGTGTGGTTTCCACCTTCGAGACTGACGTGATCATGCGGATTGACAAGTCCGTCGTCCATCGCCACCAGCAGGGAGGCCAGCTTGAAAGTTGAGCCAGGCTCTTCCGCATCACCAACCGCGTAATTGTAATCTTCCACATATACGCCCGAATCTTTTGGATGCCGGCTGAGATTGGCGATCGCACGGATTTCGCCCGTTTCAACTTCCATCAGCACCACGCAGCCATATTTGGCGTTATACTGCACAAGCGAATTCAGCAAGGCGTTTTCAGCCACATCCTGGATATTAATATCAATGGTTGAAACGATGTCTTTTCCCTGCTGCGGATCAATTTCATTTTCATTGTTCAACGGCATCCAGACACCGCCGGCGATCTTGCGCATGAGTCTTTTTCCGCTGGTGCCGGTGAGAACCGAATCAAAAGCTCCTTCAAGTCCGACATGGTATTTCCCGTTTTCACTTACGAATCCAATGGTCCGTTCCGCCAGCATCCTGAACGGGCGTTCGCGGTGATTGGACTGATCATAAATAAATCCACCTTTGAATCTTCCGGCGCGGAAAAGCGGAAGCCGTTTCATTTGTTGCAGCTGCTTATAAGGAACATTACGCGCGATCACCTCATACCGCGCCCTGCGTTCCCTGGCCTGGATAAGCTGCGCGAAAAGATCATATTCATTCCGGGCGACAAGTATCCTTGATAACCCGCGGGCAAGCGCACGGGCGCTGTCTTCAAACTCCGCGTCGTTCATCAGACTATTTGCGACCGGGTCGATGGCAACATCATAATAAGGAAGAGAAGTTGCGAGAAGTGATCCGTCAATCGCAAAAATATTTCCACGCACAGCTTCAATATCCAGTTCACGGATGGTGAAATTTTCGGCTTCCTTTTTCCATTTGTCACCTTCAACGAACTGGAGGTAAAAAACACGCGAAAGAATGGCAATGCCAAAAAGGCTGCAAATAATGTACACGAGGTACACACGGCGCAATATGACTTTTCGTTCTTCCACTTTTATTCCATGTTTCCGGTTTCCGGTTTGATATGCAATACAATTTTGGCAGGCGGCTCAACCGATTCTTTCAACCCGGTTGGAGCAGCCCTTTGCGTTACTTCCGACTGCTTGCTGATAAACATGAGGTCGGATTTTGAGATGATGTATTCGGAGCGCAGCTCTTTCCGCGCGTTGGTCAGCTTGTTCACTTTTCGGATCTGCTCTTCGGCATAATAGCCGTTGGAGATATAGCAAAGCGTGACAAACGTGAGAAAGAAGATGAAAGGCAGGGACCGGATTGTGCGTTCGCGGGAAAGAAAAGAACCGCTCATAACCGTGCCGACAGTACGGGTGACGAAGTTGCCTCCGTTACTTTTTTGCTTCGGTTGTGGTTCTGTTTTTGGCGGATCCTTAATACTGTTTTTTATCATATTCCGCTTTGCGGTCCGGTGCCAGCGTCATTGCTGAACCGGTTTTTCTGCTATTCTGAGTTTTGCGCTTCGCGCGCGATTATTTTCCATTATTTCTTTTTCACCCGGTGTTATTGGTTTTCGGTTGACCGGTTCGAGCGGCCGGACCAGGTTCCCATAAAAATCTTTTTTCGCTTTTCCTTCAAAATCGCCCGACCGGAAAAAGTTTTTCACCAGCCTGTCTTCCAGCGAGTGGTACGCGATGACAACAATCCGCCCACCCGGCCTGATCACTTCCAGCGCCTGCACCAGCAATTCCTTCAGCGCTGTTATCTCCGCGTTTATTTCGATCCGCAGCGCCTGAAAAACTTTGGCCAGGTACTGAAACTCTTTTCCCCTTGGCATGCAACCCGCTATTGCTTCCTTCAGTTCACCGATGGTTGTCAGCGGCTGAGCTGTCCGCGCTGCAACAATGGTTTTGGCCAGCCTCCCTGCGTTTTTCACTTCTCCATACTGACTGAACATGTTGCGCAGCTTTTTTTCGTCATAAGTATTCAGCACGTCTGCAGCAGTCATTTCACTCGTCGGATCCATTCGCATATCCAGCGGACCTTCGAAGCGGGTTGAAAATCCTCTTCCAGGTTCATCGATCTGGTGAGAAGAAATTCCGAGATCCGCCAGGATGCCATCCACGGGAATTGCGTTTTGCGTATGCAGGTTTTTTTCCAGGTGCCGGAAATTTTCCCTGACGAGTGTGAACCGCGGATCATTCATCCTGTTTGTCGCGGCATCCGGATCCTGGTCGAAAGCGATCAGTCTTCCCTGCTCGTTCAGCCGGGCAAGAATTTCCCTTGCATGGCCGCCACCACCAAAGGTGACATCGACATATATTCCGGCGGGCCTGAGGTTTAATCCTTCCAGGCTCTCATGTAAAAGAACGGGTCTATGGTAGGTCTGCATTTTGTTCCTTGTTACCCATGCTGCCCATCACTTCTTCCGCAAGGGCGCCGAAATCCACCGATGGGTCATTGATCGCATTTTCGTACCGGTCTTTATCCCAGATCTCAATCATGTTGACAGCCGCTGACATCACAATGTTTTTCGATACGCCGGAATAGGTGACCAGATCTTTCGGCAATAAAAGCCGGCCTGTTCCATCGAGCTCCACCGGTTTCACGCCGGCATTGAACATGCGTATGAAGTCCACGTTCTTTTTCCTGAAACGATTGAGCTTGTTGATATCCTTCACCACCGTATTCCATTCCTCCATTGAATAAAACTCAATGCATTTCTGAAAAACACTCCGTTTCACCACGAACCCTTTATCGAGGATCGGCTCCAGCTGTTTTTTGAATGCAAGCGGAAGCAGCAAACGCCCTTTCGCATCCATTGTGCATTCGTAAACACCAATCAGACTGGTCATGGAAAAAAGATTTAGGCTCTTTGGGGGGTAAAAATAGAGAATTATTTCCCACATTTTCCCACTTTATTCCACTTTTGTTAATAACTTCCCCACAAACGGTAGTTTTTGAGGGTTTTATCGCGTATTTTCTTTTCACAATTCTTGCTTTTTTCATTGGTAAATCGAGCGTTTGAAACGAATAACCATATGCCCGACACTCCTTGAAACCAGGGAATCGGGGGTTGATTGCCAATTTAATGCTGAAAACCAGGATTGAACTTCATTTTTCATTTACAAAAAACACCAGATTCGGCTGATGGACTAAAATTTTATGAAAAGATCGATGGGAACTTATTTCAGTAAGAATTAATTGATTCTTCAAATATTTCAGAAAAAAAATACTTTAGATGCACTCAGTAAAAAGGAACTAATCATGGTAATCTTTCTCCAATAATTGGCCTGTACCTATAATCGGCGCGGTATTCCGATATTTAGATGTTTATTAATCTCCGGTGAAAAAATTCATAGACGTAGATAAGATCATTGCTTCAAAGAACCCGCGGCTGCAGAGGCTGCTGCCAGGTTTTTTGCTGCGATATATTCGTCGTATCCTGCATGAGGAGGAAATAAACGGGTTCTTCCGAGACCACGGACATAACCGCGGGCTCCAGTTTGCGGAAACCGTGCTGCGGGAATTTCATACCACGGTTCATGTGAAAGGCCTTGAAAATATTCCGGAAAACGGAGGATTTATTGTCGCAGCCAATCACCCGCTTGGTGGATTCGACGGACTGGCACTCATGCATGCCGTGGCCAAAAAAAGAAAGGATATAAAATTCCTTGTGAATGATATTTTATTGAACCTTACCCCGCTCGAAAACATATTCGTGCCGGTGAACAAACATGGATCCCAGTATGCGGTTTCATTGATTGAAGAAACTTATCAATCAGATAATGCGGTCCTGATTTTTCCGGCTGGCCTTGTTTCAAGAAAACAAAATGGAAATATCCGTGATCTGCGGTGGAAAAAAAGCTTCATTTCTAAAGCGATTCAATATCAGAAGCCGGTAGTACCAACCTACGTTGAGGGAAGAAACTCCGGTTTTTTTTATAACCTGGCACGATGGCGGAAACGATTTAAAATAAAAGCAAACCTGGAAATGTTTTATCTCCCTGATGAAATGTACCGGCAACGCGATAAAACAATTACCGTTATATTTGGCCGGGCTGTTTCACCTGACGTTTTCGACCGGACAAAAAGTCACCGTGAGTGGGCAGCGCTGATGCAGGACCACGTGTACGCGCTGGGCGAAGGAACAGCGAAATCATTCAACCAACCCTGACTGCATGCAGATGTTGCCGGCTTTGTTTCCTAACTAAAAATTTAACCGCAGAGTTCCGCAGAGTAAATAAACCGCAGAGAGCCACAGAGAAAGAAGAACGAAATGGAAATGACAGAGAAACGAAATACAAGATGGTCTAGGAAGATTGGCTAATAAATACTGACTCCGCGTGCCGATAGCCATCGGCACATTGCGAACAACTCTGCGGGACTCAGCGGTTATCAGAAGTTATGTTACCAATAGAATGGATCTGAATAGTAACAAAAGTTATTCTAAATATGATCCAAAGCCTGATAAATTCAATAATTCTTTAGGAAACAAAGCCAATGTTGCCCATTATTCCTCCAATTGAAAGATCCCTTCTTGAAAAGGAGCTGAACCCCGGAACATTCGTGCGTAAGGCTAACAACGGCGCGAATGAAATTTTTATTCTGAACCAGCATACAGCACCAAATACGCTGAAAGAAATCGGGCGTCTCCGCGAAGTTACTTTTCGCGCAGCCGGCGGAGGAACAGGAAAAGATTGTGATCTCGACGATTTCGACACTTGCGAAAACTGTTACGAGCAGTTAATCGTATGGAATCCCAACGACCGCGAAATTGTTGGCGGGTACCGTTTCATCCGCTGCATAGAGGGACGAACCGCTGATGGAACGTATCACCTGGCCACAACGGAGCTTTTTAAGTTCAGTGAAAAATTCAAAACCGCTTTTCTGCCGGTAACAATTGAGTTGGGCAGGTCATTTGTCCAGCCGGCGTATCAGCCCGCGGCTAATAACCGGAAAGGACTTTTTTCACTCGACAACCTTTGGGATGGCCTGGGCGCGCTGGTGGTTGATTACCCCGATATCAAATATTTTTTTGGGAAAGTGACCATGTACCGCCACTTCAACATTGTCGCGCGCGATTACATCCTGCATTTTATGAATCATTATTTTCCCGATCCGGAGCAGCTCGTTTATCCGCATGAGCCCGTCGCGATTGTTACAGATATTTCCGCTTTTGAAAAAGAATTGGATGAACTTTCCTACAAGGATGGCCACCGTATCCTGAACCAACATGTGCGCGCGCTGGGAGAAAATATTCCGCCGCTGGTCAATGCGTACATGAACCTGAGCGCGACCATGCGGAATTTCGGCACATCCGTGAATGACGAATTCGGGGATGTGGATGAAACGGCCATCCTTGTTGCCATCGCGGATATTTATCCCACAAAAAAAGAACGGCATATACGCTCCTACACGGGCAGGAAAAAAACCCAATCGTAAATGGCGGCGGACAACCGGCCCGATTCCCGGAGTAATTGCAGTTGGACATTCAACACCGTTTCATGAAAATCAAATCGGCAAAATATTTCAGCAGCTGCGTTACCCTTGACACATGTCCGCCGGCCAACAAGCCGGAGTATGCCTTCATCGGGCGGTCGAACGTCGGTAAATCTTCGCTGATCAACATGCTTTGCGGAATTTCAGGGTTGGCGCGCATTTCCTCTCGTCCGGGGAAAACACAACTGATCAATCATTTTCTTATCAATGATAACTGGTTCCTGGTCGATCTGCCCGGTTACGGATTTGCAAAAGTTTCTAAAGAAAAACGCGCGCAGTTTGATAAAATGATCGGCACTTATATCCTTGGAAGAAAAAACCTGATGAATGTTTTTGTGCTGATCGATTCCCGGATAGAAGCCCAGAAGTCAGACCTGATCTTTCTGGAAAATCTCGCGCAGAGTGGTATTCCCTTCAGCATTCTCTTTACGAAGACCGATAAACTTTCCAAAACGATGCTGCAAAAAAATATTTCCGCTTATAAAAAAGAGCTGCTGAAAAGCTGGGAAGAAATGCCGCGCCATTTTCTGACATCCGCCGAAACCAGGGCCGGCAAAGAAGAGGTGCTCGATTTTATAGAGGAAACAAATGAATATTTTAAGAAATAAAATGCTGGAAAAACCTTAATGTGATAACCCCGTGTGTGGATAAAAGTGGTGAGTGCTGAATTCAAAAAAACCACTGAGTCAAAACGAGGTATGCACTGAGGGGCACGGAGGATTTCTGGTTGCTGAAAACAAATCCGCGTTAATCGTGTAATCCGTGGCTAATAAAAGACACAAAGATGGTAGCCACAAAGACAGGAAGTACACGAAGTAAAGACACGAAGAAGTTTATTTTATATTATACCAACATACTAATCGCAACTAGTAATTCGTGCAATTTTAATCTGTGTAAATCTGTGTAATCTGTGGCAATTAAAAAGCGAACCTACCATTTAAAGAGGTTTTACTTCTGCGATCCGACGAGTGTCAGAAAACCTGCAGCGCTGTAACTGGTCGTTTCCGATTCAGCGCGAAGAACATAATAATAGGTGCCATCAGCACATGCAACGCCGGAAGTGGATCTTCCATCCCAGCGAATTTCATCTGCTTCCGATTCAAAAATCTTTACTCCCCAGCGATCGAAAATTTCAAGCTTGTAAACAAGCAGTCCATTGCCGGGAACGACAAATGCGTCATTGACACCATCGCCGTTGGGTGAAAATACATTGGGAATAAAAACGCCTTCTGTTACCGTAATGATCGATTGCATGGTATCGAGACAACCATCCGCGCTCGTAACAAGCAGCGTTACCGTATAAGTGCCGGCTACCGGATATTCGTGATATGGATTCTGGTCTGTTGAGGTTTGTCCGTCACCGAAGTCCCAGCTCCAGCTTGTGGCAAGAGCGGAAGAATCAAGAAACACGGTCTGGCCATTCCAGAGGTCGAGTACAGAATCATTGAAAAATGCAACCGGATTCGGAAAAAGTGTCGGCATGCAGCTATCCGGAAATGAATTGCATCCGGTAGGAGAAATTGCGACAGCGGAAACATATCCGGCACCAGTTGTCCAGTTGACAAACGCCGAATCGGAACCCTGGCCGGAAACCAGCGCGGCGTTTGAAGGAACCGTCCACTGGTATGCGACGGCATTTGTACCCGAAGCAACAAATAAATTTCCGCTTGAATTCTCGCAGAAGGTAGGACAAACCAAAGTGGGAGCCGCGGGGCGAACATCCGTTAGCGCATAAGGATCGCCGGGATTAATAAATCCCCAAGCCGCCCGTGTCTGCGTGGTAAAGATACCCGCTGTTCCCTGGCTGGTTGTGGACACGTCATTCCATTGGTTATTGTTTTGCCATTGGGCAATGCCATTCCAGCTGCCATCTGTCGCGGGAATATAATGCAGGGTAATATCCGCCGCATCACCACCAAACGACCGAAGAATTGCATGGTAAAATGTATCATTTGCATCGCAGAATGATCCGTCATTCACCAAACGCAAATATCCGTCGTTATCAGGATTGTGATTAACAAAACGCACTGCATATGTATTCGAACCGGCGGCATTTGGCGTTAGCAGCACCGGTCGATAGCGGGTGAGCGCGACGCTTGAGCCTGTTGGAAATAGGTAAGCGCCCGTGCTGTTTGTCGCGCGCGAAAAAGTTCCCGGCGCAAGACTGCTTACAAAACCTTCGTTTCCGGGCGTCTGGTCATTTTGAACGGCATTCGTTGCAGGATTTAAAACCAAAAATGAATTTATTCCGGTGGCAAATTCCCTGTCATTTAAAGAATCCACTCCGGTCGCATCCGACATTGCGCCGACATTGAGCAATGTTTTTGCGCGCGCTGGGCCGGTTCCCGTCCCGAGCAGGGTCAGGTTATGAAAAAAGGTGAAAGTACCGTTGTTGCTTCGGATGAATTGCTGGGTGTTGCCATAGAGGCGCACAGTGCTATTGCCGGCAGTAAAAT
>DATDOQ010000299.1:0-3633 GCA_035293205.1 Bacteroidia bacterium | reverse complement strand
AGTAACCGGCAACACCAACAAACATGGAAATGATTCCTGGGCGTATCCGCAGCGGGGAATCGATTATGTTACTCAGGATGAAATGGGTTATGACCATTCGATCAAGTGGAAATTATTCACCCGGACAAACCGCGATAAATTTCAGCGCGTTATTCTCAAGCCGGCAGCCAATGATAATTATCCCACCGCCGGCGGAGCGCATATACGTGATGCATATTGTCACACGCTTTCACAGGATGGGCGGCTTCATCTTGACGCGAGAACAAGCGAGCCCTGTGTTTGTTACGTCAATGGCGCTTATTATGGATTGTATGAGATCCGCGAAAAAGTGGACGATGCCGATTACACCAGCTATTATTACAACCAGGATGAGCCAAATATCCAGATGCTGAAAACCTGGGGCGGAACATGGTCCGAATACGGCGGCACGCAGTCGCAGACTGATTGGAATACATTCCTCAGCTTTGTCACCAGCAACAACATGAGCATTCAGGCAAACTGGAATTATGTTGACAGCCTTTACAACTGGAAAAGCCTGGCCGATTATATTATTCTTAATTCAATTTGTGTCACTTCCGACTGGCTGAACTGGAATACGATCTGGTGGCGCGGTTTGGATCCGAACGGCGACAAGAAAAAATGGCGTTATGGTTTATGGGATAATGATGCCACATTTGGTCATTACATTAATTACACCAACATTCCGGACACTTCACCCAACGCTGATCCGTGTAATCCGGAATCACTTCCTGATCCGGGCGGACAAGGTCACATTCCGATTGTCAACGCGCTGATGGTGAATGATACTTTCAAACAATGGTATGTAAACCGTTTTGTGGACCTGATGAACACATCGCTTAAATGCGATTCGATGACAGGCCTGCTGGATGCCATGATCGCCGATCTGGCGCCGGAAATGCCTGCGCACACCCAGAAATGGGGCGGATCAGTTGCAGGCTGGCAGGCAAATGTGACGACGTTGCGGAATTATATAGTTACGCGCTGCTCAACGATCACACAGGGCATGATCGATTGTTATGAATTGGAAGGACCCTACAACATTACGGTTGATGTTCAGCCGGCGGGAGCGGGCACTGTCATGCTAAACTCCATTTTGCTTGACCAGTTTCCCTGGAATGGATCTTATTTTGGCGGCATTCAAATCAACTTTACGGCAACGGCAACTTCTTCGATGTACGTGTTTGATCATTGGGAAATGGCGAATATTCCATTGCCCAACGCGAATGATAGCGTGATGAATACCGACCTTACGCAAACGGATGTGATCATCGCTGTTTTCAGAGTCAACGAAATTCTGCTGGACGCGTTTGTGCCTACCGCGTTTTCACCGAATGGCGATGGAAATAATGATGTTTATTACCTGCACGGATTGCAAGGCGCGGTAAAAATTGAATTTTTGGTATTTAACCGTTGGGGCCAACGCGTGTTTGAATTGGCAAATCACAGCCAGGGTTGGGACGGAACTACTGATGGAAAACCTAATCCTTCCGGGGTGTATGCTTACATGTTGAAAGTTTATAAAATTGACGGAACGACAGAATCGAAATCAGGAAACATTACGCTGATGCGATAGGGCCGGGGAGGCAGGTACATGAAAAAAATAATTTTTACACTTAGTTCATTGATGGCGCTGCAAAGTGCCGATGCGCAGGATATACATTTCTCGCAGTTCAATGAAAACCCGATGCACCTGAATCCTGCTTACACCGGGATGTTTGATGGCTTGTTCCGTGTGCATCTCAATTACCGCAGCCAATGGCAGTCGATGGGGAATCCATATACCACAGTTGCCGGCGCGTTTGATTTTCCTCTGATGTACTCGACCGACCGGGCATACATGGCAATCGGCGGATTTTTTTTCCAGGATAAAGCAGGCGATTCGAACTACGGAACTTTCCAGGGTCTTGGATCAGTATCCGGAATTGTTCCGCTTAATGATTACAATAAACTTTCGGTTGGCATCCAGGGCGGTTACGCGCAGCGTTCGGCCACAACTGCAGCACTTACCTGGGAAAGCCAGTATGTAAATGGCACGTTTGATCCCCTTGCTCCATCAAACGAAGGAAATTTGCTCACTTCACTTCCTTATCTTGATTTTGGCGCAGGCATTTCTTACCAGTACCGCAGTGTTGCGGGAAACATCATGGGCAAGGATGTGATCGAGCTCAATTTTGGCGGCAGCGTGTTTCACCTGAATAAGCCGGTGCAAAATTTTCAGTCAGGCATAGAACGGCTGGATATGCGATTTGTCATCCATAGTTCGGCCCGGCTCGATGCACCCGGAACGCGCTGGTCATTTCGTCCTTCCGGTTATTACATGCAGCAGGGACCAATCGCCCGCGAAATTGTGATTGGCGGTCTTGCCCGTCTGCGCATTAAGCATGGTACCAAGATCACCAACTTTTTCAGCGAACAGGGATTGGGGCTTGGCGTTCATTATCGCTTTGGCGACGCCATCATTCCGCAGGTTTATTATGATCTCGGCGATTTTTTCCTTGGCTTTACGTATGACGTGAATATTTCGAAATATTCCGCCATGTCAAAATACAATGGGGGATTTGAGATCACGATCCGTTATGCGAATCTGCACGGCGCATGGTATAAAAACAAGCGGTAGAATTTCCGCATCGTTCCGGGAAAATTCAAGGAAAATTCCAAACAAATTTTTTACAGAAATCCAGGGCTCAGTTAAAGCTGGCCTGGCTATCTTTTGTCTTGAGCTTGTAGACGAGTATGACTTCATGGCTTCCATAATTATAGGTGAAGGTTCGGTTGATAAATGACCAGTCATAAGAGTACCCCGCGTAAATTCTTGCGGTGATATTCATTCCTATCAACAGGCCGGCCGCATCACCTGTTCGGAACATTGCTCCAGCGAAAAATTTCTTTTTGTAAACAAACATCGTGGTCAGGTCCGCTTCCACAGGAGCTCCTTTTGTCATTTTCACATAAGAAGTCGGCTTCAGATCGATGGCATCCGAAATAGTAAAAGTATAACCGGTGATCAGGTAATAATGCCGTTTTTCTGATCCGGGATCGGTGCCGCCGGTGATCGTGTTTGTTTTATAATCGTTTTCAAGCAATTTGGGAACGGACAATCCGGCAATGAGCTTTTCGCCCTGAAACCAGGCGCCAAATCCAAAATTTGGAAGCGCCTTGCTTTTAATATTGTATTCAAATGCCGCGTCACCGGATTGTGTGAGCGCAAGGCCCATCAGATTTGCCTGCATAATATTGACGCCGGCTTTCAGGCCAAGCGCAAGTGTTGCTTTACTGCTCATTTTCATCCGGTATGCAAAATCAGCATTCGCCGTCATGAAATTCACCGGCCCGATCCTGTCATTCAACAAAGAAAGACCGAGCCCGATGTTTTGTTCTTTCAGCGGCGCATGCATGTTTACGGCTTGCGTTAGCGGCGCGCCTTTAAACCCGGTCCATTGCGAACGGTGGAGCGCGGTTATGTGCAGCGCCTTTTCGCTTCCTGCATATGCCGGATTAACCGAAAGCATATTGTACATGTAATGGGTGTACATCGGATCCTGCTGCGCGGCGAGAGAAACGCAGGTCAGCAGAGAAAGCGCGAAGAGAATACTTTTTACCTTTTTCATTTTC
>DATDOQ010000298.1:0-3368 GCA_035293205.1 Bacteroidia bacterium | reverse complement strand
CATACCGCCAGTCAGGATGCTATCACGATCTTCGAAAAGATTTCGTTTGCCAAAGACATTCCCGGCTGGAACGCGACAGGAACAGACGCTCCGGAAGAAATGGTTTTGATCACGCAAAGCTTAAAAGAAGTGCAAACGATCATGAGCGTTTACGTTGGCATTGTGCGTTCGGATCTTCGCCTGCAGCGCGCCTTCGACCGGCTCGAAATTTTATGGCAGGAAAATGAGAAGTTGTATAAAAAAATAACTATTTCCCAGCAGGTTTGCGAATTGCGGAATATTATTAATACGGCTTATATTATTATTAAACACGCGCGGGAACGCAAGGAAAGCCGGGGTTTGCATTTTACGGTTGATTACCCGGAGAAAGCGGCGGAAGAAGGGATAAGCACGAATCACCGCAACTGAATATTTCGCGTTAGCCTGCATTTTAACTATATTTGATTTTATACCCGCTACACAATGAAAAAACTTACCCTATTATTCTGCCTTTCGGGCACCTGCCTCTTTGCACAGGCCCCTGTATTTTCTAATGAGCAATTGATCGCACGCTGTAAACACGATGGCGGCGATTCCGCAGTCATTGCTGCATGGCTGATAAACCGGCAAACGCAGGCTCCCTCGCAACCTTCACGCCTGAATCCACCCCGGGTGCGCCGGCAACAGCAGGGAACCCCGGTTTTGAATATGGAAACTTTATTGCTTGGGCAGGTTTTATCGGGGATAACGATGTTTCCAACGCAGCGCCCTTAAGTAATCAGACTGCTGGAATTTTCAGCACAACGATGGATGCGCCTATTACCGATGCAAACGCAAGACACACCATTATGAGTACAGCGGGTGGGAATGATTATTATGGTGGTTTTCCGGTGGTTCCTCTTTCTCTGGGAAACTATACAGCGCGTCTTGGCGGCGAAACACCGTTATACCAGGGAGAAATTCTTGAGCAAACCTGGACCGTTGATCCCGGTCAGCCATATATAATTATCAGTTATGCGGTTGTATTAAATGATCCGCCAAACGGTCACACTCCTAATGATATGCCTTATTTCAGCTATTTGCTTTCAGATGCAAGTCAAACTCCGATCACCGGTAGTTATATGGTTGGAGCCGACACTGCCACCTTTATGCTTTCACCAATTCCAGCCCCAAATGGAGATCCGGTATATTACCTCAGCTGGCAATCCGATTCTATTCCTCTCAGCAGTTTTATTGGTACGAATATTACCATCCGGTTTACTGTTGCAGGTTGTACCTTATCCGGCCATTTCGGTTATTGTTATGTTGATGTTTTTTATCCTTACCTCAGCGGCAGTGATGAGCAAAGCCATGCAAAATTTTCATTGTATCCGAATCCAACTACCGGAATTATTGATTTGCAGTTTCCGGATGCAGCTGGCAAATACCAGGTAAACATCACAAACACGGTTGGCCAGCTTGTCAGGAGTTTCAGTGTGGATGCCGCAACTCATCATCTGATTGATGTTGCTGGTGAAGCGCCCGGTTTATACTTCGTGACAGTTCGTTCTGAAACGGGAACGAGTATTCAGCGGTTCGTTTTGGAATAATTATTCCCGTGCGAAAGTGAGATAATGAGATAAATCTTTTTTAAGGAATGAGTTTATCAATTTTATTTTTTCGCTGTTTTAAAAAACACCTTGCGTGATGAAAAAATATCTTACTGCCGCACTTGGTTTCCTGACTGTCTGCACTTTTGCACAGGCCCCTGTATTTTCGAATGAGCAACATATTGCGCGCTGCAAACATAATGGCGGCGATTCCACAGACCTTGCCGAATTGATGCAAAAACGGCAAACGCAGGTCCCCATGCTACCTTTACGCCTGAATCCACCGCCGGGTGCGCCGGCAACAGCAGGGAACCCTGGTTTTGAAAATGGAGATTTTACTGCATGGACAGGTTTTATCGGGGATAACCATAATTCTAGCTCAGCACCATTAAGTAATCTGCAGGCAGGAATTTTCAGCACCCTGATGGACGCCCCTATTACAGATTGGAATGCAAGGCACACCATTATGAGTGCAGCGGGTGGGAATGATTATTATGGTGGTTTTCCTGCCGTACCTGCTGCATTGGGGAATTACACCGCGCGGCTTGGAAATGATTATGCAAATTATCAGGGCGAGATTTTGGAACAGACCTGGTTAGTTGATCCGGGTCAGCCATTCGTGATTATCAGTTACGCGGTAGTATTGCGTGACTACGGGCACCCCCAAATTGATAGGGCTTATTTCAATTATGTGCTTTTAGATGCAAATCAAAATCCGATCGCAATTAGAAATTTGTTTGGGCCCGATACCACCTTTATGCTTTCAACAGTTTCAAATGGAGATCCGGTTTATTACCTCCCCTGGAAATCTGACACCATTCCGCTCAGCAGTTTTATTGGCACGAATATTACCATTCGTTTCACAGTCGCAGGATGTACTTTTGCCGGCCATTTCGGTTATTGTTATGTTGATGTTTTTTATCCCTACATCACCGGCAGCACGGAGCAAATCCAGGCGGAATTTTCATTGTATCCGAATCCAACCACCGGAGTTCTTGATTTGCAGTTTCCGGATACAACCGGTAAATACCAGGTAAGCATTACAAATACGGTTGGCCAGCTTATCAGGAGTTTCAGTGTGGATGCTATAACTCATCTTCAGATCGATCTCACCGGTGAAGCAGAAGGAGTTTACCTGGTTACGGTTCAATCCTCAGCCGGCGTAAGCGTTAAGCGGGTGGTGCTGCAATAAGCAGCCTTATAATCGATTCAAATCACCCGCTGCTGCTTCCGGCAATTTTCGTAACTTTACAGGAATGATTCGCGCTTACCGTTTAGCTGTCACAATCCTGCTTTCGATTTTCATCTTACTGGGTGGATCCGGATTCATTCTGGGTAAAATGGCTTGCATTGAATCCGGGAAGATCTTTTTCTCGGCCGGAATTAATTGTGATTGTTGCGATGAGGCTCCCAAAGGTACCAGCATCAGCAACAAATGTTGTGATGTGAAAAATGCCGCTTTTACGCAGGCGCATTTTATGCCTGAGTGTAACCTCCTGCTGAAAGTCCACGCCTACTCACCCGTTACCATCAATGTCCCTGTTTTTAACCCCACCAAAATTTCCGGGATCCGTTGCTTATCCATTCCCGATCCAGATGGGCGCCGGGGAAATTCCGCCCAAAGTTTCCTTTCCATTTTCCGCATCTGATCTTTTTCGTTGTTCGTTAGGCTACCGCAAAATTTATGCGGATGTCTTTTTTTAACGTCTGACTTAAAATGATCATAATGTTTTTTAAAACTCCATTATTATTTTTCCTGTTTGTTTTGCCGGTTGCTACGGAAGCTTTTTCTCAAAAACA
>DATDOQ010000297.1:0-2239 GCA_035293205.1 Bacteroidia bacterium | reverse complement strand
AAGCCTGTCACGCAGGATCGCGAGCTTTGCCGAAAAATCGCCGGGCGATATATTCCCGGTCGGGAAATCTTTTTTTAATGCGATTGTTTCTCTTGACAGTTGCGCGCAGGTGCTGTCGTCCGGAAAAGTCGCAAGCAGCCCGTTTATATTTTCCATGTACGGCTGCTGGATCGCCAGCATGTCATACAGTACTTTGTTTTTTTCATTTTGTGGCTCATCGCCGATGTGCTTTGTGGTGATGTAAAGGCTTTCAATCCAGCCTCCGTAAATGACGAGCGTAGCAAGAATCAGCCTGTCATTTCCCTGCAGCGTGCTGTCGATTCTCTTGTAAGAAGCGTTGACAAGGTGCTGCATGGAATCTTTCCGGTTTTTATTCGCTTCAAAACGCTTCATAGTTGCCGCATCAAACGCGGTGGGAATCACAATTAAATCGGAAAGACGGCGCACGCTTCCAAGATAGGGTCCGGCATCGGAAAGTTTGCTCTGTGAGATCAGGTAAGCAATGTCGGCCCCGAAAATGCCAAGATGGATTGCCTGCGCTTTTGCATCCGGCAGCAGGCTTACGGCTTCTGGTTTAAGCAGCAATTCTTTGCGGAAAGGAAGCTTTGCCCCGGAAAATTTGCGCAGAATATCGAAAGGAACAGGCAATGCGGCAACCAACTTTCGAAAGCGGATACGTGTCGTGTCATTGATTTGTCCCGTATCTGAAAGCGTATCTGTAATTGTATCGTTGCGACTTTCCACTGAACCATCACCGCAGGAATAAACCAGGAAGATCGCTGCAACCAGGAGAGCCGCTGTAATATTTTTCATAAAATTTACTTCAGGTAACGGAAGTCGTGGTTTGGTTTTAAAGTGCGCAATGTTTCGTAAATAAGCCGGATCACACGATCCACATCATCGCGGTGCACACTTTCCACTGTCGTGTGCATATAACGTAATGGAAGTGAAATGAGCGCCGAAACAATTCCACCTGTCGAATATGCGAATGCGTCGGTATCCGTGCCGGTGGAACGGGAAACTGCTTCGCGCTGGAAAACGATCTTGTTTTTTTTCGCTGTTTCAATGATGAGCTTGAGGAGATTATTATGAACGGCTGGACCGTATGTCAGCGAAGGCCCTTTTCCGCAGGCAATATCGCCATGCGAAACTTTATTCATCATCGGCGTTTGTGTGTCGTGCGTTACATCAGTAATAATGGCAACGTCGGGGCGGATGGTTTCTGTGATCATTTCAGCCCCGCGCAATCCTACTTCCTCCTGCACGGAATTCACAATATAAAGTCCATAAGGCAGCTTTAATTTATTCTGCTTTATCAGCCGCGCTACCTGCGCGATCATAAATCCGCCAATCCGGTTATCCAGCGCGCGGCCGGTGTAGTAACGGTTGTTCAGCACCATGAATTCATCTTCATAAGTGATCACACAACCCACATGCACGCCGAGGTCTTCAACTTCCTTGTCTGATTTGCAACCCAGATCAAGAAAAATATTTTTGAGGCTGGGAACTTCTTCCTTGCCCGGCTCCCGCACATGAATCGCCGGCCAGCCGAAAACAGCTTTTACAATTCCTTTTTCCGTGTGGATATTCACCCTTTTGGATGGAGCAATCTGGTGATCGGAACCGCCATTCCGGCGCAGGTAAATGAATCCGTCTTTTGTAATGTAATGCACAAACCACGAAATTTCATCGGCGTGGGCTTCAATTACAACTTTATATTTCGCGTTGGGATTGATCACGCCAACAGCGGTGCCATAAGTATCAACAAAATAATTATCCACGTATGGTCGGACGTAATCCAGCCAGAGCTTTTGGCCGGCAGATTCAAATCCGGTTGGAGAAGGGTTATTGATATAATCGGCGAGGAAAGCCAGCTCCTCTTTTCCAGTTAAAGGTGGCTTTTTATCCGCGGTTCTTTTTTTAGCCATAGATGCCGATAAAGATAAGAAAATCAGGTTGCGGGCAGCAGGTTATTGACACTGGTGAAGGTGTAAATATTTAATTGCTAAGTTACATGGCCCTGAACTTAAATTTTTATCTATTTTTAATCCTGCAAACACCAATTTTCATGAGACTACGTTCGCTGCTTGCGCTGGCATTCCTGATTGCCGGCAGTTCTGTTTCATTTGCGCAGGATACGGTGAAAGCTAAAACGCTCGCACCAGCTCCTGAAGCGGAGTTGCATTATAATAACGGAACGGCGAAATTCAATGCAAAACAGTATGCCGACGCGCTGGGC
>DATDOQ010000296.1:0-5224 GCA_035293205.1 Bacteroidia bacterium | reverse complement strand
AATCGTGCCGCAGCAGGAGGCGTACATCCAGGCATATGTTGACAGCTTTGAAACAGCGCTCGCGGGCCCGGCTTTTACGGATACGCTGACGGGTTACGCAAAATTCATTGATGTCAATTCTTTCGTTGATTTTTTTCTTTTAAATGAGTTCAGCCGGAATGTTGACGGCTACAGGTTATCAACGTATTTATATAAAGACAAAAACAGCAATGGCGGAAAATTAACCATCGGTCCGGCCTGGGATTTTGATCTCGCCTGGCACAACGCGGATTATTGCAATGGATCATTTACATCCGGTTGGACTTATAATTTTGGAAATGTTTGCGCATATGATAACTGGCAGAACCCATTCTGGTGGGACCGTTTGCTGGAAGATCCGCGTTTCCGCGACCGGGTAAAATGCCGCTGGGAAAATTTAAAAACAACAATATTTAGCGTCACATACATTCATAATTATTGCGATTCGATGTATAGTTATTTAGATACGGCAGCAATCCGAAATTTTACTGCCTGGCCTGTGCTTGGCGCGTATGTCTGGCCGAATCCGAGTCCAATTCCCACTACGTTCATTGGTGAGATCAATGAATTAAAAACTTTCATTAACGCGCGCTGGATATGGCTGAACACAAATATGCCCGGAACATTCAATGGCTGCAACATCATAGGCATAACGGATGGTCCGGATATTCCTGCCATTGCTCCGCCTTATCCAAATCCTTTTTCAGATGTCATTCAACTTTCAATTTATTTATTTGAAACAATGAATGTGGAAATGGAATTATTCAATGCACTGGGGCAGGCTGTGCAGCCGGTTCAAAAAGAAAGGCATGGAGGCGGTACGCAAGTCGTTACATTTACGCCGGACAATAGCTTGCCACCGGGAATTTATTTGTTGCGCATAAAAGCAGGAAATAAAGTCTGGACGCAGCAGCTTTCTAAATGGTAAAACAAAATTAATTTAGAACTTTTGTTTGCAATAAGGATGAAACCACAGAGGCACTAAGACACAGATGAACAAAACGAAAAAAATCCGCGTCTCTGTGCCTCCGTGGTTATAAAAAGTTCATTAAGATATGATGTCCCAGTAATGAACTCAGGAGGTTTAAGCAACCGCGACTTTTTTATGCCCGGATTCCACGGCGACCTTTGCTTTCAGCTTTTCGTCAAACCAGGTGACGAAATCAAATGGCGGAAAATCCCGGTTTAAAGTATCCGTTACAGCAGCGGCGGAAAGATTGTTTCTCGTTTTTACAAATAAAACGCGCATATCTTCCGGGTTCGTGATTTTAGAAAGTTCCCGCACGAACTGCATAACCACCAGATCAAATGCCGAATTGGAAGATCTTTTCAGTGAGCGGTACAATGACCGCAAAGAATAAGGTAAGAGTCCTGTGTTGCCCAATTCATAATGGGTGAGAATAGCCAGCACTTTGCAGTGCATGTGCAGCTTGTGGGGTACGTTGCCGAGTGTGGCGGCGACAAGGATCTTATTCAGCCAGGAAAGCGCTTTTACGTAATTGCCTAAAGCAAACCAGGCACAGAAGAGCTGGTAATGCACAACAAAAAAGTCCGCGGATCTTGCATATTCTTTTAACGATTCAATCTCCGCCGAAACTTCAGCGTCCATTGCGGTGACCTCATCGAATTTCCCTTCATCCAGCAGCCGGCCAAAAAGTAATGTATAATAAGATTCAAAAACGAAAAGCCGCTTGCTGAAATTTGTCGCGTAATCAAATTGCCGGTAAATCCCGATATGATGATCAAACTCCTGCAGGCGATTAAAATTCCGGGTAGCCGTCAGGTAATTGCGCAAGGAAACCAATCGCTGCATTTCGGTAAACACAGCGTGGTTATCGTAGGTGAGGTTAAAAATGAGCTTGCGGTAATGGTAGGTTTGCTCATGATCCTGCTTCAGGACATAATAAAGTCCCAGCTTATGGTAGAACCTGTACTGGCCCTTGAGGGAAACAGGTTCATGACCGTTTCCGGGAAGCATTTTATCGGGTAACAATTCTTTTTCCGGATAATGAGACGCACTGAGGGTCTTAAAATAATAGAACATGGGGGCGAATTACGTAAGTTGATGGGCCGCGAACGCATCCCTGCATCCGCTCAAAATTGTAATGCCAGCAGAAAAGTACTGCCTTAATACAACACAACTCAAACCAAATTCGCACCCATTTTTTGCTTCTCAGGAGTCTTAAAGTCCCCTATAATTGTATGAAGTTGCCTTTTAACAAGGCCCGAAATTCCCTTATTTGCAGGGCTTTCGGGGTAGACCTGGTCGAACGGAAGGCCGCATTCATGGCCAATTTATGCAGGAAAACCGGCAATCAGGGCAGATCAGATGGCTTTATTCCCTGATGTTGGAATCCAATTGAGCCTGCCTATGTTCTTTAGCATCCTAAGAATAAAAGAAGAATGTTCAAGTTGTAAACAGGTATTATCGTAAATTGATGCCTTAATCGTCGGGAAGGCACGCCCGGATTAAGAATGCCAGGATAGTTCCCCCTTACCTGACCTACCAGATGAAACACAAGCTGACTGTTTTTTGCTTTACTCTATTGCTTCCTCTGCTTTCTTTTGCACAGGCTGTTATAGATGCATGTCCGAAGGGTTTCACTACCGTTGTTAAAGCCGGTCCTTCAGTTAAACACACCCTTCTGCCGCGCACGGCCGCTCCTCAGGCAATTTCCGCGGCACCAACAAATCTTGCAATCGACCCTGGCCTGCAGCAGCATATTGCCGGATATTTTTCTGACCGCCATGAACCCGGATTTGAAGAAAACAAAGGCCAGGTGAGCGATGATAACGGAAATCCTCAGCACGAAGTTCTGTTTCGCACAAAAGGAGAAGGCGTTGAAATTTATATTACAACCAAAGGCATTACCTACTTTTTCACGCGGACTTTTGTGGACGAAAGTTTCCAGCCCGAACCGTGGGTGAATCAAACCGAATTTCCGGCGCTGGTTAAACATGCGATGACCACCCGGTATAAGACCGAATGGCACCGTGTGGACATGGTGCTTCAAAACGCGAACATCAGCCGTGATGCAATTGAAAAACAAATGCCTTCCGGTGTGCCGGTGCGGTATTACATGGCCTCCTGTCCGGCGGGCGTTTCGGATGTTTACCGCTATCAGCAGCTTACTTTCCGCAATGTTTATCCCGGCATCGATTGGGTGCTCTATCAGGATGAAGCGGAGGGAATGAAATATGAGTTTGTAGTTCACGCGGGCAATGACGCGTCCGCAATCCAGATGTCGTTTACCGGCGCAGGAGAAATTTCGCTGGAGGAAAATGGCGGATTAAAGATCAGCAGCGTACTCGGAGAAATCAGTGAGAACGCGCCTGTGAGTTATTTGCAAGGCAGCCGCAAAACAGTGTTAACCGATTTTTTACTGAAGAAAGCAAGTGGAGAACAAACCATTGTAAGCTTCAATATCGGGGAATACGACCACACAAAAACGCTGGTCATTGATCCACCACTCGTATGGGCAACCTATCATGGCGGTGTGCAAACGGAATGGCTGAATAAAATGTGTGTGGATGGCGCAGGTAACGTATATGCGGCAGGTACCACGAACTCTGTCAACTTCCCGCTCGTTAATCCGGGCGGCGGCGCTTATTTCCAGGCGGTCGCGTTGAATTCAACGAACATTACCATTCTGCAATTTACACCCGCCGGTGTGATCACCTGGGCAACCTGTCATGGTGGAACAGGCCAGGATTTTGTCGCCGACATTGTGAGCAATCCCGCGACAAACAGCGTATATGTAACAGGGTTCACAACATCCGTGAACATGCCGACGCAGAATCCATTGGGCGGCGCGTATTTCCAGAACCTGTACGGTGGCGGCACGTATGATTTTATTTTGCTTCAGTTCAATACCGCAGGCGTCCGCGAATGGGCAACGTATATTGGAGGAAGCGCCAATGACAGCGGATTCAGCGCGGCAACGGACGCCAATGGAAATTTATTTTACACTGGATTTTCTTTCTCCGGTAATTTTCCAACGGTGAATCCGGGCGGCGGCGCATATTTTGACAATACTTTGAACGGCCAGGATGAGCTGGTGATCATGAAAATCAGTTCCACGCGCGCGATGGTATGGTCGACGCTTTACGGGGGAAATAACTATGATGACGGAACCGATGTAGCAATTGACGCAACAGGAAATGTCTGGGTCGGCGGATCCAGCCAGTCAACCGGAGGCACCTGCCCGGTATTGAATCCCGGCGGAACCGCTTTTTTCCAGGGCGCCAATGCAGGTGGACGTGAAGCGCTCCTCCTGAAATTTACCAATAACGGGGTTCAGCTTTGGGGATCATTATATGGCGGTAGCGGCGAGGATGCCATTTATACGGTCACCATGGATGTGGGTGGTAATTTTTACTGCACGGGTTTCTCCTCGACTGCCGGTGCCGGTTTTCCAACACTCAATCCCGGCGGCGGCGCGTATTACCAGGCTGGAAGCGCGGGTTTGCAGGACGGCATCATTTTAAAATTCAATAATAATTGCCAGCGGATCTGGGCCACGAGATATGGCGGTGGAAATAATGATAACGGAAGCGACCTGATGCTGGACACTGGCGGAAACTTATACATTGTCGGCAATACTTCTTCGATTAACTTTCCAACACAAAATCCGGGATGCACATTTTTCCAGGGCATAAATGGAGGAGGCTATGATGCATTTATCCTGCAATTCACCGCAGCCACCGGCGTTCGCATATGGGCAACTTATTACGGTGGAACAGCAGTCGACTATGGAAATGGATTAACGACACATCCTTCCGGCGCTCTTTTTGCTGTGGGCGTGGCGAATTCTGCGGCAATTCCATTGGTGAATCCCGGCGGCGGCGCTTATTATCAGAATGCCAGCGCGGGGGTGCAGGATGGATTTATTCTGAAGTTTGAGCCGACGAATATTACCACGAATACCGTTGTCACGAATGCTTCCTGCAACGGGGTCTGTGACGGATCTGCTACAGCCACATCTGTGGGCGGCACCGGACCTTATACGTACAACTGGACTCCTTCAGGCGGAAACAACGCAACGGCCAATAACCTGTGCGCGGGAACTTATTCTGTTTACATCACAGACAATATCGGCTGTCTTGACACGGCCACGCTTACGATCACACAGCCTGGAGCATTGCTTGCGACGCTGGCAAGTTCCACGAACGTTACCTGTAATGGTTTCTGTGACGGCAGCGCAAC
>DATDOQ010000295.1:0-2661 GCA_035293205.1 Bacteroidia bacterium | reverse complement strand
GAAGAAAAGTCCGACCACCGTAATGCCATGACTGAACATCTGGATAATTGCGCCGGAAACTCCTTCGCTGTGGGCGAGGCCGGTTTGGTCCGGGGCGAATGACATGATCCCTGCGGAAATAAGTCCAACGTGCGCGATGGAGGAATACGCGATGAGACGTTTGAAATCTTTTTGCACAAGCGCGATGCACGACGCATAAACAATACTGATGACCGAAAGCGCCACAGCAAGCGGCCCCCATTCAGCAAACGCAGCAGGTGTCATGGGCAGCAGCCAGCGGATGAGTCCGTAGGTTCCCATTTTCAGCATGATTCCCGACAGCAGCATTGTTCCCGCTGTTGGAGCCGTGACATACGTATCGGGTTGCCAGGTATGGAAAGGAAAGATGGGCATTTTAATGGCGAATGCTAAAAACAATCCCCAGAAAACGAGTGTTTGTTCATTGGATGCAAGTCCTCTTCCTGCCTGGTAAAGATCTTCGATGCGGAAGGAATGCAGTAGCTGGCCATCCATATAAACAGCCGGTGTGTTCAGGTATAAAAAGATCAGCGCCGCCAGCATGAACAGCGAGCCTGAGAGTGTGTAAACAAAAAATTTGAAAGTGATCCGCCCGCGGTTTTCGCCACCCCAGAGCAGGCAGATGAAATAAACAGGGATCAGCGCGAGCTCCCAGAAAACATAAAATAAAAATCCATCGCGCGCTGTGAATACGCCGATAAGCGCCATTTGCATGAACAGGATGAGTGAATAAAAGAGCGAAGGATTTTCATACGAGCGGTTGAAAGTGCTCAGAATGATCAGCGGAACAAGAAAAGCAGTCAACAGCACAAGCACCAGACTGATGCCGTCCATCGCCACGTAAAAACTGATGCCCATTGACCGGATCCACGGTTCGTCCACGGTCAGGTTCAGACCTGGGTTGTTCTGCAATGAAAAGTATGCATAAAGCGCGAGGCCAAATTCAAGGACGGATGCAAACAGCGCTGCTTTTCTGACCGCTTCGCCTTTTAAAAAAAGCAAAAGCAATCCAAAAACCAGTGGCAATCGGATGAGCAAACCTGTTATCATAATTCAGACAATACTTTTATCAAACCAGTTTTACAACGAGCAAAATTATTACGGCTACCGTCATCGCGAACAAATAAAATCCAACATTGCCAGCCTGCGCGTAGCGGATAACCGAGCCGCACCATTTCACTGCTCCACCAATGCCATTGACAAGGCCATCCACAACGCGCAGTTCGAAAAACTTATAAGTTGTACCAGAAATCCAATCGAGCGGTCTGCGAATAACTGCATCGTAAAATTCATCCACAAAATATTTATTGTAAATGAGGCGCTGCGCTTTCGGCATTTCCCCTTCGGATTCTTTTGGCAGAACCTGTTTTTTCCTGTAAATCCTGTATGCGAGATAAATGGCGGCAATCGCGCCAGCCACAGCAAGGCCCATCAGGAAAAGCTCTTCCTTCATATGCAGATGTTCAGGCCGCTTGTAGAAATACGCGTCTTTGAGAGAAGGATGAAGGAAATTATAAAGCAGATGAATTCCTTTTTTCAAAGGAAGGCCGATAAAACCGGCAATAACAGAAAGGGCCGCGAGCACGATCAGCGGAATCGTCATGCTCTTCGGGGATTCGTGAAGGTGATGTTGCTGCGCATGTGTTCCCCTGAATGAACCTGCGAAAACAAGGTAATAAAGCCGGAACATATAAAATGCAGTGAGCATGGAACCGAAAATTCCAAACATCCATAAGAACCGCCGGGTCTGATCGTCGCCGTCGCCATAAACGTGCGCAAGAATTTCATCTTTCGAGAAAAATCCGGAGAAAGGCGGAATGCCTGCGATTGCAATTGTGCCAAGCAGAAAAGTCAGGTGCGTCACGGGCAAACCTTTTTTCAGACCACCCATGCGCCGGATATCCTGTTCGCCGCTCATGGCGTGGATGACGCTTCCCGCGCCAAGGAATAAAAGCGCTTTGAAAAACGCGTGCGTGGTAACATGAAAGACTGCGCCGGTGTAGGCGCCCACGCCAAGTCCCAAAAACATAAAACCAAGCTGGCTCACGGTGGAGTAGGCGAGAACTTTTTTAATATCATTTTGAAAAAGTCCGATCGTGGCGGCAAATACCGCTGTCAATAATCCGATTCCGGTTACAATTCCAGAAGCTAATTCGGCTTGCGCGAAAAGCGCACCGGATCGCGCGATCATATAAACTCCCGCGGTAACCATGGTCGCCGCGTGGATAAGCGCGGAAACAGGAGTCGGGCCGGCCATTGCATCCGGCAGCCAGGTGTACAAAGGAATCTGCGCGCTTTTTCCGCATGCGCCAATGAAAAGAAGAATCCCGACAAGATTCAGCGTTTCTGATTTGGTCATTCCAAATGGACCTGCAATGAAATTATTTCCTTCGAGAATGACGCTGAAGTCGAGCGACCCGAATGAAACGAAAAGCAGGACCATTCCGAGAAGAAAACCGAGATCGCCGATGCGGTTTACAATAAATGCTTTTTTCGCCGCGTTGTTGTATTCCGTGTTTTTAAACCAGAAACCGATCAGCAGGTATGAACACAATCCGACGCCTTCCCAGCCGACGAACATCAGCAGGTAGCTGTCGGCCATGACGAGCATGAGCATGAAAAAAACAAAGAGGTTCAGGTAAG